>JAWWAN010000122.1:0-8457 GCA_033721675.1 Rhodothermales bacterium
CCCCGGTTGACGGCCAGCAACCCGCCCATCTTCTCCTCTTCGATGAGCGCCTTGTCCCACACGGAGACCTCGTAGCCGTGCCGCTTGCCGAGCTTCTCGACGGTGCGCGCCAGGAGCGTGGGCGTCTTGTCGTGGGGAGAGGTGTTGACGAGGTTGCGCGCCGTGAGGGTGGCCTCGGCGAGGATGCGGCCCCGTTCGGCTCCCCGGCGGCCGGCCTTCTCGTCGTCGTCGGCGTGGAGGACGAGGCGGTCCGGGCCGGCATAGGCGCGGTCGTCCTCGCCGGTCTTGTAGTCGAGGAAGCGATAGGCCGCGAGCACGAAGCCCTCGACGAGCGCCTGCCCGGCGAGCTCGGGGTCGAGGTCGAGGGCGGGGAGGCGGACGGCCACGGTGGCGGCCTTGTGGCGGGCGGCGAGGCGGGCGCCGGCGGCCGCGGCCACGCGCAGCCCCTCGGCGTCCACGCCGGCGGCGGGGCCGAGGCCCAGCAGGGCGGCGCGGCGGGCGCGGGCGCCGTCCGGGTAGAAGAATACCGGATCCTCGCCCGGCCGGCCGGTGAAATCGTCGGCGGCGCGGGTGGCGGCGTCGCCCAGCATGCCGGCCAGCGCCGGCAGCGCGTCGGCGGCGTCTTCCGCCACCGGCAGCAGCAGCAGGTCGACGTCGAGGTCGGCCAGGGGAATCGTCGTGACGGATACTTTCATAGAGTATGTGCCGAGCGGCACGCGGCGGGCGAAGCCCGTAGGAGGGTTCGCCCGCCGCGTGCCGCCCTTTATTGGTCGGCTTTGTGGTTGAAGAGCGCCAGGAGTTCCTGGTCTTCGTCGGAGAGCGCCCCGCCCTCCGGCTCCGGCAGGGCGAGGTAGTCGGCGGCGGAGGCGATGACCTCGTCCACCACCACGTCGAGCGGCCTGCGGATGAAGGCGCCGGAGGCGTTGCGGTGGCCGCCGCCGCCGAGGGCACGCGCCCAGGCGTCGACGTGCCGGTCGCCTTTGGAGCGGAAGCTCACCTTGGTCCCGTGGGCCGTCTCCGTAAAGATGAGCCCCACCTGCACGCCCTCCACGGAGAGGCCGTAGTTGACGAACCCCTCGGTTTCCTCGCTGGAGGCGCCGGTCTCCTGGAGCATCCGCTGCGAGACGACGAGCGTGCTCAGCAGCCCCTCGTAGTGGATGGCGAGGGTGCCGAGCACGCGCGCGAGCAGGCGCAAGCCCTGCGGCGTGCGCGTCTCGTAGAGCGCCGTGTAGATGACGTCCGGCCGGAGGCCGCCCCGCTCGATCAGGTCGGCGGTGATGCGGTGCACGGCGGGCGTGACGCTGCTGTAGCGGAAGGAGCCGGTGTCTGTGACGATGGCGGCATAGAGCGCCGAGGCGATGGCCGCGTCGATGAGGCCGGGGTCGTGCGCGCAGATCAGCTCGTAGATCAGCTCGCCCGTAGACGAGGCGGTGTCTTCGGCGAAGGCGGCGTCGAACCAGGTCTCGGGCTCGGTGTGGTGGTCGATGAGCACCTTCACCGCCCCGCTGTTGCGGACCGGCTCGGCGAGCGTGCCCAGCCGGTCCTGCGCGTTCGTGTCGAGCACGGCGACGACGTCCGCCCCGGCGACGGCGGCGAGCTGGGCGGGGGCGTTCGAGAAGACCTCCAGGGCCTCGCTACCGGGGAGCCAGTCCAGGTTCTCCGGGTGCGGATCGCTGTTGAAGATGCGTACCTGCTTGCCCATCCGCTTCAGGAACGCCGCCAGCGCCAGCTCCGAGCCGATGGCATCGCCATCGGGGCGGACGTGCGTGGTGAGGACGAAGCGCTCGTGGCGCAGCAACAGGGCAAGAACAGCGGCTCGCATGCAGGGCGGAATCGGTGGCACGGGGGCGAAAATTCAAGCTGCTTTTGAACGCGACGCCCCTCCAAAGGTTCGTCCGGGCCGCCCGGAGCCCCGGCCCACAACGCCACGAAAAAGGCCCGCGCCTCCGGAGAAGCGCGGGCCTCGATGGCGCGGATGGGAAGGCGTCAGGCGTCCTGCCGGGCGGCTTCGTGGGCGGCCAGCACGGCGCGGATGGTGCGCTGCACGGCCTCGTTCTTCTCGAAGTCCTCGGAGAGCCGCAAGACGCCGATCGCCCGGCCGCTGTTCATCTGCCCGAGTGCGACGACGGCCATGCGCCGCACGTCGTCGTCGTCGTGCTCCCGGTAGAGGTGCAGCACATCGTTGACGGCCCGGCGGACGTCCACCTGGTCGCCGTAGCGGATGACGAGCTGCATGGCCGCCACGCGCACGCCGTCGTGGTCGTCGCGCAACGCCTGCACGAGGCGGTCGCCGAAGGCGTCCCACCGGGCGGCGCTGACGGCCTCGACCTCGGCCTGCCTGAGGGCCTCGACGGCCTCGTCGGGGTCGTCGGCGGGGATGGCGAAGGCGGCGGGGGCCAGGAGCAGGGTGAGGGCTAACAGCATCGTGGTACGGGTCATCGTGGATCCTCCCTCCCAAGAGTGTCCAGTGGGTGTGTCGGGTGCCCATCGGGCTACGCGAGGCCCCCCGAGGGGTTACGGGATCGCTCGGTTGCCCCCCCGAACCGTAGAAATCGACGGCCGAACCGTCCGGCGCGAACCGCGAGGGCGGCGGCGCCGTTGGTGCATCCGCCTCTGCCGAACCCACCTGCTGCCGCCGCGCCCGTGCCCCCGCCCGTCGCCCTCGAATCGACCGTCATCGCCCACGGGTTGCCGTTCCCGGAGAGCGTGGAGACGGCGCTCCGGCTGGAGGCGGCCGTGCGGGCGGAGGGGGCCGTGCCGCGCACCCTCGGCCTCGTCGGTGGGCGCGTCGTGGCCGGCCTTTCGGAGGATCAGATCCGCCACCTGGCGACGGCCGAGGGCGTGCGCAAGGTGAGCTGGCGCGACCTGCCCGTGGCCGCCGCCCGCGGCCTGGACGGCGCCACGACGGTCGCCGCGACGATGCACCTGGCGCACCGCCACGGCATCGACGTCTTCGCTACGGGCGGCATCGGGGGCGTCCACCGGGGCGGCGGCTTCGACGTCAGCACGGACCTCGAAGCGCTCGGCGCGCTGCCCCTCGTGGCGGTCTGCGCCGGCGCCAAAGCCGTCCTCGACCTCGCCGCCACGCGCGAGGTGCTGGAGACCAAAGGGGTGACCGTCGTCGGCTATCAGACGGATGAGATGCCGGCCTTCTACAGCCGCGCCTCCGGGCTGCCCGTAGACGTCCGCTGCGACACACCGGAGGCCGTGGCCGCGATCGTCCGCGCCCGCCGTGCGCTCGGGCTGCCCGGCGCCGTGCTCGTGGCCGTCCCCGTCCCCGCCTCGGAGGAGATCCCGCGCGCCGAGATCGAGCCGGTGATCGCGCAGGCGCTCGATGAGGCCGAGCGGCAGGGCCTCCGCTCCGCCGCCGTCACGCCGTTCCTCCTCGCCCGCCTCGCCGAGCTGACGGGGGCGCGCTCGCTCCGTACGAACATCGCCCTCCTCGAACATAACGCCCGCACTGCCGCCCGCATCGCCCTCGCCCTCGAAGCGTAGCGGCCGGCCTCAGCGCGCAGCCTGCATGAGGCGCTTCGCCGGGGGCTCCGATCATCCCGAGCAGAGCCCGCAGGGTGGAGCCGAGGGATCTCGCCCGTGCGTGATGGCGCCGACCTGCACCGGCGAGATCCCTCGACTTCGCTCGGGATGACAACTCGGGGAACGCACAAGGAAAAGCGCGGAAAAGACGCGCCAAAGACGGCGAGGAATCCGAGGTCTGGGCCGGCGAGACTGAGGGATTCTCGCCCTTCAGTCACCGCTCCTCTTCCCGCTCGTCCATGGCCCGCTTGATGCGGGCGGCCGTCTCCTCGACCTCCTCGGGCAGCGCCTCCGGGATGGGGACGACTTCGAGGATGAGGCGTGCGTTGCGGTCGAAGGTGAAGTAGTTGTAGATCCAGTTGACGAAGACGTTGAGCCGGTTGCGGAAGCCGACGAGCTTCCAGATGTGGATGAAGGCCCACAGCAGCCACGCCACCGTCCCCTTCACCGTGACGCCGCCGGGAAACTCGGCGACGGCGGCGTGGCGGCCGATGGTCGCCATCTGCCCGAGATCCGTGTAGCGGAACGGCTCGGTGGGCTGCCCGGCCTGCCGGCGCAGAATCTGGCGGGCGGCGTGGCGGCCCTGCTGGATCGCCACCTGGGCCACCTGCGGCAGCGGCTCGCCGTCCGCACCTTCGGCCCCGGAAAGATCGCCCACGACGAAGATCTCGGGATGCCCTGCCACGCTGAGGTCCGGCGCAACGGGCACGCGCCCGCCCTGCGCGGCCTCGACGGGCAGCGTCTCGCCGACGGGGTGGCCGCGCACGCCCGCCGCCCAGATGAGCGTCTGCGTCGGGATCGCCTCGCCGCCTTCGAGGTGCACGGCGCCGGCCTCCACGCGGGCCACGGTGGTCTCGGTGCGGACCCGCACCCCGCGCCGCTCCAGCACGCGCCGCGTGTAGCGCCGCAGCGGGGGCGGGTAGGACGGCAGCAGGTCCGCCTGCATCTCGATCAGGTGCACCTCGGCGCCCGTCGTGTCGATGCGGCGGTAGTCTTTCTTCATCACGTCGAAGAGCTCGACGAGCGCGCCGGCCATCTCGACGCCCGTGGGGCCGCCGCCGACGATGACGAACGTGAGCGCCCCGTCCGGCGCGGCCGCCGGCTCGCGCTCGGCCTGCTCGAAGAGACGCAGCGTGTGGTTCCGCAGGTCGATGGCGTCCGGGACGTTCTTGAGCGGGAAGGCGTGCTCCTGCACGCCCTCGACGCCGAACGTGTTGGTGACGGCGCCCGCGGCCACGATCAGGGCGTCGTAGTCCAGCGGCGGCCCGCTGCGGAGCGTCAGGCGGCGGCGGGCGGCATCGATGGCCTGGACGGTGCCCAGCCGGAACGTCACGTTCTCATCGCCCCGGAAGATCTCGCGGGCGTTGTGCGCGATCTCGTCCGGCTCCAGCCCGGCCGTCGCCACCTGGTAGAGCAGCGGCTGGAACTTGTGGTAGTTGTTGCGATCCACGACGACGACGTCCACGTCCGCCCCGCCCAGCACGCGCGCCGCCTGCAGCCCGGCGAAGCCCGCGCCGATGATCACCACGCGGGGTCGCCCCGCCTGCCCGTTGCTCGTTTCCATGACGCCGTGTTTTCTTCCGAGAAGAATGCGCGGGATGGTACGCCGAGCAGGAGGCGCAGGATGCGAGTTCGCGCGGTCCCTCCTCTTCTACCCATCCCGAGCACGCGATGCAAGACGATGTCCTTCCGGCCGAGCGTAGCGAATAGAGGACCCTCACCGTTGCCGCTCGTCTCGGCGGGCGAGATCCCTCGGCTTCGCTCGGGATGACATAGGGGATCGGGGGGACGCGAGGGATCGGGGGGATGCGAGGGATCGGGGGTCCGGTTTACCGAAGAAGCCCCCCACGAACCGTTCGCCACCGGCTTCCCGGCTAGCTCTTCGACCCCTTCAGGCCGCCCAGGCTCTTCTCCGAGAGCAGGTTGACGTCGTAGCTGCGGATGCGGCCGTTCTTGAGGCGGTGGCGGCGGCGCGCGATCTCGACCAGCCGGTGCGTGAGCGCGTCGAACGGGACGCCGGTGGGCTCCCACAGGTAGAACGAGAACGAGCCGGGGATGGTGTTGATCTCGTTGAAGTAGACGGCGCCGGTGGCGTCGTTCATCATGAAGTCCAGGCGGGCCACGCCGGCGCACTCGAAGAGCTGGAAGACGCGGACGGCGAGGTGCTGGATGCGCTCGGTGAGCGCCTCCGGGATCGGGGCGGGGATGTGGCGGTCGAGGGAGGCCATGCCCTCGGCGCCGCCGGCGCGCTGCTTGGCCGGACGGCGCGGTGCGGTCTTGGCGCCGCCCTCGTCCCCCCCCCCGCGCAGATACTTGTCCTGGAACGAGAGCAGCTCGTCGTCGTCGGTGCGGACGGGTTCTTCGAGGACGCTCGGGAGGGCCTCGCCCGGATCGCCGAGGACGGAGCAGTTGATCTCGCGCAGGTGCTGGACGGCCTGCTCCACGATGACCTTGTCGTCGTACCGGAGGGCCTCCTCCACCGCGGCGTCGAGCTCGGCGCGGTCGTCGGCCTTGGCGATCCCGATGGAGGAGCCCAGCCGCGAGGGCTTGACCACGACGGGGTAGCCGAGGCGTTCCTCGACGCGGTCCAGCCACGCCTCTTCGTCGCCGCCCCACTGGGCCTCGCGGAACCAGACGAAGTCCACCACGGGGATGTCCTGGTCGCGGCAGAGCATCTTGGAGAGCACCTTGTCCATGCCGAGGGCCGACCCGAAGACGCCGCTGCCGGTGTAGGGCACGTTGAACGTCTCGCAGAGCCCCTGCACGCCGCCGTTCTCGCCCTCGCCGCCGTGGAAGCCGAGCAGCATCACGTCGATCTGCCAGCGGCGCGGCGCGCCTGCGAAGAGGCCGCTGCGCCCGGCCTCGACCAGCTCGATCGTGCCGTGGGGGCCGGGGTCGAGCAGGACGCGCACGGCGCGCTCGCGGAGCGCGTCGAGGTCTTCGTAGGCCCCGGGGTCGAGCAGGTCATCGCCCGTGTACCACGTGCCGTCTTTGGCGACGTAGAGCGGCACGGGCCGGTACCGGCTGCGGTCCAGCGCGGCGGCGGCCTGGAGCGACGAGATGACGGAGACTTCGTGCTCGGGCGCCACGCCACCGAAGGCGACGCCGACGTTGATGATGGGTTCGGACACGGTGGGGAGATCGGAAGGTCGGAAGGTCGGAAGGTCGAAGGTCGGCGGGTCTGTCAGGGCCAGCTACTCCGTTCGCTCGTGATGACCTGGGACGTGCCGACTTGCTGACCTTCGACCCGCTGACCTTCGACCTGAGCATGCGACAAATAATACGGATCCATCCGGCGATTCCGTAACTTCCGCCCCCGCCGCATCCGCAACCGACCCGTTATTCCTTGAAGCTCGCGGTCTTCTCCGACGTCCACTCGAACCTGCAGGCGCTCCGCGCGGTGCTGGCCGAGATCGACCGGCGCGGCGCCGACGCGGTCTACTGCCTCGGCGACCTCGTCGGCTACGGCGCCGACCCGGTGCCGTGCGTCGAGCTGGTGCGGCGGCGGTGCGCGGCGGTCGTGCTGGGCAACCACGACCTCGCGGTGGCTACGGGCGAGGGGCTACGAACGCTGCCGCGCGCGGCGCGCAAGGCGGCCGAGCACAACCGCCAGCGCCTCGCCGAGGGGCAGCTGGCCTACCTGGCCGGGCTCCCCCTGGTGGCCGAGCACGACGGCTGCACGTTCGTCCATGCCACGCCCGGCGACCCGGAGACGTGGCAGCGGCTGGGCTCGTTCCTGACCGCCCTCGAGCAGTTCGAGCACTTCACCACGCCCGTCTGCTTCATCGGCCACTCGCACGTGCCGGCCGTGATGGGCAACCGGCTCGGGCTGATGCGCGTGCAGCCGGGCGCCCGGTTCCTCATCAACGTCGGCAGCGTGGGCCAGCCGCGCGACGGCGACCCGCGCGCCTGCGTCGGGTTCTTCGACACCGAGGCGTTCACCTACGAGCTCGTCCGCCTCCCCTACGAGGTCGAGGCGGCGGCGGCCCGGATCGTCGCGGCCGGCCTGCCGAAGCGCCTCGCCCGCCGGCTCGAACGGGGCCTGTGACCCCCTGCTACGCGCCGGCCTCCACGAACCGCCCTTTGTTGTAGATCGCCCAGGCGCGGCCCACCATCTCGGCGCCGACGAACGGCGTGTTGCGGCTCTTCGAGTGGATGTGCTTCTCCTCGAAGGTCCAGCGCGTGGTGGCGTCGAAGACGGTCAGGTTCGCGGCGGCGCCCTCCGCCAGGCGCGGCACGTCCAGCCCGAGGATGCGGCGCGGCGCGACGGCGAGCTTGTAGACGGCCTCGGCGGCGGTGAGCACGCCCAGCTCGATGACCTCGCGGCCGGTGAGGCCCCAGGCGGTCTCCAGCCCGAGGATGCCGAACGGCGCCGCGATGAACTCGACCTCCTTCTCGAACGAGGCGTGCGGCGCGTGGTCGGTGCAGATGGCGTCGATGGTGCCGTCGCGGAGGCCCTCCTTCATCGCCTCGACGTCTGCGGCCGTGCGCAGGGGCGGGTGCATCTTGGTGTGCGTCGAGAAGCCGGTCTCCTCGACGGCCTCGTCGGTGAGGGCGAAGTGGTGCGTGCAGACCTCGGCGGTGACGGGGACGCCCTTCGCCTTCGCCTCGCGGACGAGCGCCACGGCCTTCGCGGTGGAGATATGGGCCACGTGGAGGTGGCCGCCCGTGAACTCGGCCAGCAGCAGATCCCGCGCGATCATCGCCTCCTCGGAGAGCGCCGGCACGGGCGGCACGCCCAGCCGCGTCGAGACGTCGCCCTCGTTCATGTGCCCCTTCGGCCCCATCGTC
Source organism: Rhodothermales bacterium (assembly GCA_033721675.1). Lineage (GTDB taxonomy): Bacteria > Bacteroidota > Rhodothermia > Rhodothermales > JAWWAN01 > JAWWAN01. The sequence goes on from JAWWAN010000122.1 coordinate 8,326, forward strand.
AGGTCTTCCATGTGGTTGATGATGGGGCGGCCGAGCATCGAGGCGTATTCGAGGGCGCGGCGCATGAGGCCGCTGTGCTGCACGGGCGACCCGTCGTCGCTGAAGGCGACGGCGCCGCCGGCCACGAGGTCG
>JAWWAN010000123.1:0-8454 GCA_033721675.1 Rhodothermales bacterium
ACCGAGGCGATGGACCGTGCCGACCTGGTGGAGGCGAGGCGTCTGATGAAGACGCTTCAACCGATCATGATCGCGGGATTCGTGGAGAGCAATCCGATGCCCATGAAGGCTGCCATGGCCGAGCTCGGCCGCATGAACGACGTCGTCCGCCTGCCCCTGGTGCGGCTCGCCGACGAGCACCGCCCCAAGATCCGGAGCGCGCTCGAGGCCGCGGGGGCGCTATGAGCGGCATCGACCGCGAGACCCTGCAGGGCCAGATCGAGTGGCTCTCCGAGATGCCGGCGGGCGAGAGCCTGCCGGAGACGGCCGCCGAGGTCGTCGAGGACCTTCTGGACGGGCTGGAGTCGGGCGAGCTCCGCGCGGCCGAGCAGCTGGAGAGCGGCGCCTGGGAGGCCGTCCCCTGGGTGAAGCGGGGGATCCTCCTCGCCTTCCGGCTCGGCGTCGTGGCCCCCACCGTGGGGACCGAGGGCGGCGTGCCCGAGGGCGAGCGCGCGGCGTTCTTCGACAAGCACACCCTGCCGCTGCGGCGCTTCCTGAAGAGCGACGGCGTGCGCATCGTGCCGGGCGGATCGGCCGTGCGCCGGGGCGCGCACCTCGCGCCGGGCGTCGTCTGCATGCCGCCCATGTACGTCAACGTCGGCGCCTACGTGGATCGCGGCACGATGATCGACTCCCACGCGCTCGTGGGGAGCTGCGCCCAGGTGGGTCAGCGGGTGCACCTCTCGGCCGCGGCCCAGCTCGGCGGCGTGCTCGAACCCGCCGGGGCGGTGCCCGTCGTCATCGAAGACGACGTGTTCATCGGCGGCGGCTGCGGGATCTACGAGGGCTGCATCGTGCGCGCCGGGGCCGTCCTGGCCTCCGGCGTCATCCTCACCGGCGCCACGCGCCTCTACGACCTCGTCCACGAGCGGGTGATCACGCGGCAGGGAACGGATCCGCTGGAGGTGCCCGAAGGCGCCGTCGTGGTGCCGGGCGCGCGGAGCGCCGGCTCCGGCTTCGCCGGCGAGCACGGCCTCTCGCTCTACGCCCCCGTCATCGTCAAGTACCGCGATGCCAGCACGGACGCCGCCACCACCCTGGAAGACGCCCTCCGTTGACGCCGCCCAGGCCCGCGCTCAGCGGGTGAGCGTCACGCGGTCCGGCACGATGAACGCATCGGGGAAGCGGCTGCGGGCCAGGCGGAGCGTCGCCGCCGCGTCGGACCGATCCGCGAAGTTGCCGACCCGGACGCGGTAGTAGGGCTGCACGTAGACCAGGTAAACGGGCGGCGGCGTGGCAGACTCGGCGTAGACGCCGTCGAAGGCGCCGGTGCGCTGCTGGTTGAGCCACCACTCGGTAGCCCGGTCCAGGTAGCGGTCGGCCTCGCCCTTGTCCCGCGACGAGTAGATCTGGATCCGGTAGCCCTGCGCGGTACGCGGCCCGGACGCGGCCGGCGTGCCGTCGAGCAGCCGGGGCGGGACGTCGTGCTCGATCTCCGTCTGCCGGGGCGGGGCGTCGGGGTAGGCGCCGGGGTCAAAGTCCTCGTACTGGGCGAGGTCGAGGGCGGGAGCGGGATCCGGGTCCGGCGTCGAGGGGCCGTCGCTGCTGGTGCCGCGCGAGCCCGAGCAGGCGGCCAGCACGAGGGCGAGCGCGACGACCATCCCACGGGAAAGCAGGAGCGGGCCGGCGCGCCGCCCTCGCCTGCTCTCCTGCCCCTGCTCAGCCCACTCTCCTACCCGGTTGTTCATAGCGAGAACGCACGCTGCGGTGCGCGATAGATTCCTGGGGTTGCAGTTCTTGAGGTCGCGGCGCCTCAGTACGATCCCTCGCCCTTCAGGCCCTTGACGATAGCGACCGAGGCGCTCGCGCCGATACGGGTGGCCCCGCGCGCGATCATCGCCCGTGCGTCTTCGGCCGAGCGGACGCCGCCGCTGGCCTTGACACCCATCTTTGGCCCCACCGCGCGGCGCATCAGCGCGACGTCCGCCTCGGTAGCCCCGCCTTTCGAAAACCCGGTCGAGGTCTTGACGAAGTCGGCGCCGGCATTCTGGGCGAGCACGCACGCGATGACCTTCTCCTCGTCGGTCAGCAGCGCGGTCTCCAGGATCACCTTCACCAGGGCGCGCTCGGTGCCGCGCCGCGACGCGCGCGCCGCCTCGACGACGGCCCGGACGTCGCGCTCGACGTAGTCGTAGCGACCGCTTTTAAGCATGCCGATGTTGAGCACCATGTCCACCTCGGCCGCGCCGTCGCGGACGGCCAGCTCGGCCTCGGAGGCTTTGACTGGCGTCTGCGTGGCGCCGAGGGGGAAGCCGATGACGGTGCAGACGGCCACCGGCGTGCCGCGGAGCTGCTCGGCGGCCAGCGGCACGTAGCACGGGTTGATGCAGACCGAGGCGAAGCAGTACCGGCGCGCCTCGTCGCAGAGCCGGCGTACCTCGTCCTCGGTCGTCTCCGGCTTGAGCGCCGTATGGTCGATCACGCGGGCCAGCGGCGGCGCGAGGTCGCAGGCGGTGAGGCCCGCGACGGGCGGCTTGTCCGCCCGCATACCGATGCGGCAGGCGCCGGCGTTGACCATGCATTCGAGCGCCTCGTGCAGGTAGCGGTCGGCGCCGTCGCCTCCGCCGCGCCGCTCCAGGCGTGCGCTGATGCGCTCGACGACGTTATCCAGTTGCCGTTCGTCCATGCCCCTCGTGGTCGGTTTCGAAACGACCCTTTAATACCGCCGGCCGCGCTGCGGATCTCTAAGATCGATGAAAGCGCGGACAATTGCGACGGGAGAACGAGCCTGTGGCCCGCCCCGTTTCACCGGCTTCGCACGCGCGCCAGATACCGGTCCGTGTACGCGCCGTGCACCGTCGTCGTCCTCCCGAGCGAGCCCCCTCCCGAGCGAGCCCCCTCCCCTTTTATCATCCCAAGCGAGCCCCCCTCCCCTTTTGTCATCCCAAGCGAGCCCCCCTCCCCCTCTGTCACCCCGAGCGAGCGCCCCTCCCCTTTTGTCATCCCAAGCGAGCCCCCCTCCGCTTTTGTCATCCCGAGCGAGCGCCCCTCATCCCGAGCAAGCACCCTACCCCTCTGTCATCCCGAGCGAGCGCAGCGAGCCGAGGGATCTCGCCGATCGAAGTACCGGCAACCCCGCCCGCCGAAGCATCTCGCCGACCAAAATACCGGCAACCTCGCCCGGCGAGATCCTTCGACTCCGGCGCTGCGCGCCTCCGCTCAGGATGACAGAGGGGGTGGTCCCGCACCCCCCGATTCGCGCTCGCTACTCGCTCATCCTTCCACCCATCCGCCCAAAAACACGCGTGCCCTGCCTCCCGGTGGGGGAAACAGGGCACGCGCGGGTGGAGGGCGGGGGCGGCTAGCGCTCGATCTGTTCGTCGAGGTTGTAGCGTTTGCGCTTCTCCCAGAGCGTCTTCTTCGAGATGCCCAGCACGTCCGAGATCTCGGCGTAGCTGCCGTTCATGGCGCGGAGCGTCTGGAGGATGTACTCTTTCTCCAGGTCTTCGAGCGTGCCGCCGATGGCGAACTGGAACTTGCCGTCGGCGCTGCGGCTGGAAGCCACCTGGTCTGCGGATTGCAGCGCGAGGTTGGCGACGTCGATGTGGTGGTCCTGGGTGAAGATCATGGCGCGTTCGAGCACGTTGCGCAGCTCGCGGACGTTGCCCGGCCACGGGTGCTCGGTGAGCTGCTGCTCGGCCTCGGCCGTGAATCCGACCACCTCGCGCCCCAGCTCGCGGTTGAACTCCTTGACGATCTCCGTGGCGATCGAGAGCACGTCCCGCCCCATCTCGCGGAGCGGCGGCATGTAGATGTTGACGACGTTGATGCGGAAGTAGAGGTCCTTGCGGAAGGACTTTTCCGCCACGCGCTGCTCCAGGTTGGCGTTCGTGGCGCAGAGGATGCGGGTGGTGACGCGGATGTCTTCGACGCCGCCGAGGCGGCGGAAGGTGCGGCTCTCCAGGAACGAGAGGAGCTTGGCCTGGAGGGCGTGGCTCATCGAGTCGATCTCGTCGAGGAAGACCGTCCCGCCGTCGGCCACTTCGAGGAGGCCCGGCTTGGCGTCGCGGGCGTCGGTGAAGGCGCCCTTCTCGTAACCGAAGAGCTCGGCCTCGAGGAGGTTGTCCGGGAGGGCGGCGCAGTTGATCTCCATGAACCGCCCGGCGTTGTACGTCGAGTTGAAATGGATGGTCTTGGCGACGAGGTTCTTGCCCGTCCCGGTCTCGCCGGAGATCAGGACGATCGTGTTGGGCACGTTGCGGAGCGTGCGGATCGTCTCGCGGACGCGCTCGATGGCGCGGCTCTGGCCCAGGATCCGATCTACGGCGTGGGACTGCTGGTGGCTCTCCTTGATCTCGGCGAGCTGGGCCTTGGCGTCGTAGAGATCGAGGGCCTTGTCCAGCAGCGCCCGCATCTCTTCGAGGTTGACGGGCTTCTGGAGGTAGTGGAACGCCCCGAGCCGCATCGCCTCCACGGCGGTCTGCACCGACGAGTGGGCCGTCATGATGATGACGGGGATCGTCAGGCCGCGCTGCTGAAGCTCGTGCAGCAGCTCGATGCCGTTCATGCCGGGCATCATCAGGTCGGCCAGGATGACGTCCGGCACGGTGCCTTCGTCGAGGACGTCGAGGAGCGCGGCGGGGCTGACGAAGGCGCGCGAGTCGAAGCCGTCCCGCCGGAGCACGGTTACAAACAGTTCCCCGATCTTCGGCTCGTCATCGACGATGAAGATGCGTTTCTTCACAGCGTTGCCTTGCGGGGCCGTTGGTGGGGTCTTGTAACCTCGCGATGGGGCAAGATAGGTCATAACGGAGTAAGAAAGAAGACGGTGCGGCTAGGTCCGGGCGGGCACGAGCGCCGTCAGCCCACCGGCGATCACGCCGACCTCGACGTGGTACGCGCGGCGGGCCAGGACCTCACCGTCGGCATGGAGCGGCAGCCCGCTGGGCGCCGCCAGGGTGAGGGCGCGGACCCGTGCGGTCCGTACCTCGGGCGCTGCGGCGTGGGTGCCGCGCAGCGCCTTCGGCAACACCTGAAGCACCCGCCGCGGCGGCGTGTCTTCGACGATGCAGACGTCCAGCAGACCGTCCATGAGGGAGGCGTGGGGGGTCAGGAAAAAACGCCCACCCGAGCTGACGCCGTTGCCGGCGGTGACCAGCAGGAGTGGTCCGTTATGAAGGAGGGCCGGAGGGCCGGAGCCCGCCTGCCCGGTGATCCGTACGGTCGGCCCGCGCCAGCGGCGGAGGGCGCCCGGCACGGCGGCCAGGTACCCGGCCGCGCCGGGCAGGTATTTGTATGCCGCCGCGCGCACTGCCACGGCGGCATCGAAGCCCGCGCCGACGGCGTTGACGAAGACCCGCTCGCGCAGGCCCGCGCCGTCGTCCCAGCGTGCGACGCCGTAGTCCACGGCCCGGGGGTGGGCCGAGGCCAGGCAGCGAGCGGCCGCCTCCAGGCGGCGCGGCACGCCGAGCGCCTTGACGAAGTCGTTGCCCGTCCCGAAGGGGATCACCCCCAGGGGGGCCGCAGCTCCGGCGGCGACCAGGCCCCGGCAGACCTCGTGGATCGTGCCGTCACCTCCGGCGGCGACGACGACGTCGAAGCCGGAAGCGGCCTGTTCTGCCAGCGTGGCGGCATGGCCAGGAGCGTCGGTGCGCTGTAGCGCGTAGGCGAGGCCGGCCCGGCGCAGGGCGGCTTCGAGGGCCGCCTGGCGCCGGCCCGCCTTCCCATGGTCGGCGGCCGGATTCAGGATGACGGCGTAGCGCATGAGCCGGGCAGGTGGGGTGCAGGGACGGCAAGGTACACCCGCCGCCGGATTCCTGCGACACCTGCGCCGAGGGATCGTATCTTGACCCCGCGCGTGCCGTGCCTGAAGCGCGGCCCGGCCTGCCTCAGCGTGCCGGTAGCGCTCCGTGCTCCTGCCCTTAACTATCGCGCGTCCGGCCATGCTTCTTAAGCGTTCGTCGCGGCGATTTATCCACATCGCACGGCGCCGCAGCGGCCGGTGGAACACGCCCTGCAGCGCCCTGCTCCTCGTGCTGGGGCTGCTCTCGGCCGCCTGCGCCGCGCCGGAGCCCATGCCCCCTCGCACCGTCACGGACGCCCTCGGCCGCACCGTCGCCGTGCCCGACTCGCTCGGCCGCCTCGTCACGCTCGCGCCGAACCTGACGGAACTCGTCTTCGCCGCCGGCGCCGGAGACCGCCTCGCCGGCGCCAGCACGGCCGACGACTATCCCCCCGCCATCGACGTCCTGCCCCGCTTCAGCGCCCTCCCGCTCGACGTCGAGGCCGTGGCCGCGCTCGACCCGGACCTCGTGCTGGCGACCGACCAGGTCAACAACCCGGGCGACGCCGCCACGTTCGAAGCGCTCGGTCTGCCCGTCTATTTCTTCTCCTACCGGGGCCTCGATGGGATGCTGGAGAGCCTCCGCATGATGGGCCGGCTCCTCGGCACCGAGGCGCACGCGAACCGCACCGCGGATGCCCTCGCGGCCACGCTGGACTCGCTCCGCGCGCGCTCCGACACCCTCGCAGCGAGGCCGCTGACCCTCCTCCTCATCGGCGACGAGACGCTCTACGCCTTCGGGGACGAGAGCTACGCGCACGAGATGGTCGCCCTCGCCGGCGGGCGCAGCGCCACCGAAGACCTCGGCGCCGAGGCGCCCATCCTGTCCGACGAGTTCGTGCTGACGGCCCAGCCTGAAGTCATCGTCGTGGCTGTGGGGCCGGACTACGACGCGGCCCGCCTGCTGCGCCTCCATCCGACGTGGGACGTCGTGCCGGCCGTCCGCGCCGGCCGCGTCCACGGCATCGACCCCGACCTCGTGCTCCGGCCCGGCCCGCGCCTGGTCGACGGCGTGAAGGCGCTCGCGCGGCTGCTGGAGCCGGGGGCGAACTCGTGAGGGGTCTCCTCGGGGTCGGGATCGGCTTGGGCGTGCTGCTGGCCGCCTCGGTGGGCGCGTCGGTGGCCTTCGGGAGCGAGCCGGTAGCGCTGGGCGAGGTCTACGGTGTGCTCGGCCACAAGCTCGGCCTCTCCGCAGCGCCGGATCCCATCGTGGAGCGGATCGTGTGGCGGCTGCGCCTCCCGCGCGTGCTGCTGGCGGTGCTGGTGGGCGGCGGGCTGAGCATCGTCGGGGTAGGCATGCAGACGCTCGTGCGCAACCCCCTCGCCGAGCCCTACGTGCTGGGCATCTCCAGCGGCGCCTCGGCGGGCGCGTCGCTCTTCTTCCTGGGCTTCCTCCCTCCGCTTCTCTCCACGGCCCTCACGCTGCCCCTCGCGGCCTTCCTCGGCGGGCTCGGCACGCTCGTCGTCGTCTACGCCGTCGCGCGGACGGCCACGGGCGTCTCCGTCGCCCGGCTGCTGCTGGCCGGCGTGGCGATGTCGGCGTTGATGGCGTCGGTGACGGCCTTCGTGACGTTCGCCTCGCCCGAGCCGCAGAAGCTGCAGGCGGTGCTGTTCTGGCTCCTCGGATCGCTCCACCGGACCACGTGGGGGACGCTCCCGGCGCCGGCCGCCGCCTCGGCGCTCGGCCTCGTGCTGATGCTGGCCCTGGCCCGCCCGCTCGACGCGCTCCTGATGGGCGACGAGCCCGCGCACAGCCTGGGCGTGCCCGACGAGACGGTCAATCGGGGCCTGATCGTGCTGGCGGCGCTGCTTACGGGCGCGCTCGTGGCGGCCAGCGGGGCCATCGGCTTCGTCGGCCTCATCGTGCCCCACGCCGTCCGCTCGGTCGTCGGCGTCTCCCACCGCCGCCTGGTGCCCATCAGCTTCCTCGCTGGCGCCCTCTTTCTGGTCTGGGCGGACGTCGCCGCACGCGCCCTCCTGCCCGAGCAGCAACTTCCGGTGGGCATCGTGACGGCGCTCTGCGGGGTGCCCTTCTTTCTCGTGTTGCTCCGCCGCAGCGAATATGCCTTTGGGTGAAAGGGACTGGGGACTGGGGACTACGGGGCCGAGGGCTCCGCGTACCCAGTCCCCGCTCCCCCATTGTGAAAACTTGCGGCGGGGGCAAACAAGGCGGCGGGTGTGCCGTATAGGTCGTCCGCTTTCAATAATTTCTGAAAATCGATCCGAGGGGCCGCCCGCCCGCTCCGCATGGACCACGCCGCCGCTATCCTGCCCCGCCCGGACCGGACGATCTCGCTAGCCGCCATCCAGCAGGTCGTCGCACCGGAGCTGAAGACGTTCCAGCGGTACTTCCGCGAGGCGATGCGCTCGGACGTGGGCCTGCTCGACAAGGTGACGCAGTACGTCCTGCGCCAGAAGGGCAAGCGGATCCGGCCCACGCTGGTGCTGCTCTCGGCGCGCGCCTGCGGCGGGATCACGGAGTCCAGCTACCGGGCCGCCGCGCTCGTCGAGCTGCTCCACACGGCCACGCTCGTCCACGACGACGTCGTCGACGAGGCCGAGCGGCGGCGGGGCGTCTTTTCGATCAATGCGCTCTGGAAGAACAAGATCGCCGTCCTCCTCGGCGACTTTCT
>JAWWAN010000124.1:0-8449 GCA_033721675.1 Rhodothermales bacterium
GGCGCCGCCCGGCGAGCCGCCCGGCGAGCCTTCAGAGGCCTCCGCGATGAAGCGCACGGCGACGGCGCGGCGGCGCGAGGAGGTCTCTTCCTGCGGGAAGATCGAGCGGTGCACGTCGAGCCCGAGGCGGCAGGCGCGAGGCGAGAGGCGCTCGGCCGGCACACCGCCCACGTAGACGCCCCCGGGCGCGATGCGCATCAGTTCGGCGTCGCCTGCGCAGACCGTCTGGAGCGCCAGGAGCACGCGGCGATCTGGTACGGGCTGCATCATGCCGCGCCCCTCCGCGCGCCCGACTGGCTGCGCCTACGCCCAAGGTTTTCGAGCAGCCGCTCGGCGTGCTTCAGGAGGACGCGCTCGCCCATGCCGGTCGTGAAGATGCCAGAGAGCACGAAGTAGCCCTCCCGGGCCTCCAGGGCTTCAGCGTACTCGGTGACGTTGAAGAGGGCGAGCGCCCAGAGCGAACTCGTCTCGCGCAGCACCTCGTGTTTGTAGCCGAGCGCGAGCTGCCCGGTCACGTCCGCCCACCCGCCGGGGTGCGCCTGGCGTGGGCCCTCGGCGCGCCCTTTCGGCGGCACGTAGGTGTAGACGCTGCCGGCCGAGGAGACGACGAGGCGGGCGCCGGGGGGCGGGCGCATCTCCCCCGTCAGGCTGCGCAGCCAGTTCGTCAGCTCCGCCCCCACGGCCTCCAGCATCGCCTCCACGCGCGCCGGACTCAGTTCGAGCCCGCGCTCGAACTCGGCGATGAGCGCTTCATCGTTTCGGTCGAGTGAGATCATGGAGAGGTCAGCTCTGGAGCGTATGCTCCGGTCAGCGTGGGCAGCTTCGGTGTGGGCAGCGTCAGCGTCGGAATCGGATGCGGAGGCGGTCGACGTCTGCGTGCACCTCGACGATCTCCCCCTCTTCGTCCGTCGTCACGCTCCGGACGGTGAGGCCGAGGAGCGCGCGGCCGCCGAGCGCCTGGACGAGGCCCCGGACCGGGAGCACCACGGCCGCGTCGTAGTCGAGCTCCTCGTCCGTATCCCGCGCGGCCACGGTCCGCGCGGGGGCGCGCTGCAGGTCAGCCGGGCCGTAGTAGAGCGCAACCGGTGCGGCCTCCTCCGGGACGCCGGCCGCGTCCTGCGCCGCCTCGCCCGGCGCTTCGATTGCGATGTAGGCGTTGGGGGTCATCGCCTGGGCACCTCGGCCGGGGGGTCAGCAGCGCCGGGCCGCGTCGTAGGAGGCGGTACCAGCCTCGGGGTCGATGCCGAGCTGGCGCACGATGAGGGCCGCCACGGGGTCGATCGCGGGTGCGCCCGTTCGGTAGCGAAACTCCTGGTCTTCGCCGCGGCGCTCGCTGGAGAGCAGCTCCTGCTCCGGACTCCGCGCGGCGAGCAGGTTCAGCTGGCGCGCGACGGCCATCCGGGCGAGGTCGACCTGGCCGACGACCAGGTCGGCATCCGCGAGGCGGAGCATCTCCTCGGCGAGGGTCTGCAGGGCCAAGAAGGCGCCCGCGTCGGCCTGCGCGATCGTGCGCGCCGTGGGGCTCAGGAGCGCGTGCCCGGTCATGTCGAACTGAGGCATGGCGAGAGGGTTGGTAGCGCCGCCGGTAGCAGAGCTACTCGGGCAGCTCTGCTGGCAGCACTGGTTGTGGGAAGTGGCAATGGCCGCCTCGGGGGCCGCCTCGGGGGCCGCGGGGGTGGCCACTGCGGGACTGGCGACGGCCGAGGCGAGTGCCACGAGGGCGAGGATCAGGACCAGCGCGGCCTGAGCGTTTCGGGCGAGGGCTCGCATGGTAGGGGGTGCGGATTTGAGTGGTAGTGGATGAGCGAAGCTGTTGTTTGCGCGCGAACAGAGCGTAGCTGGGCGCGAAGCCTGGGCTGCGCCCAGGGGCTACTCCTCGACGAGGACGCCGCGCGCGAGCAGGCGCTTCTTCTGGTCGGCCGTGAGGTGCTTCTCCAGCTCCTTCGCCTCCTCCTCGCCGGCCCCAATGCGGAAGCGCCCTGCGACGACCTCGGTGCCGTCGTCCTGCTTCTCGCGCTTTACGATCTCGACCGAGCGCGCGCCGCTGATCTTCAGGGTCTTCTTCTTCGCTGCCATGGGTGTACCTCCGGTGTACCTCCTGGTGGGGGATTCGAGGGCGAGCTTTTACAGAGTCCTTGAAGGCACCCCTGGGGAGTCCCTTCGAGGACCCTTCAGGGTCAGATCTGCCCGTCGACGATGTAGACGCGCCGCTCGTCGGGGATCGGGAGGGCGTTGAGCTGCGCCTCCAGCGTCATGCTCTTGCCGTCCTCATTCCGGAGGTAGAAGAGCGTGACGCCTCGCACGTCGATGAAGTCGCGGGGGAGCCCGCCAGGGACGCCATTCTGCCCGCCCTGCGCCATCATCTGCGCGCGGTAGACGGGCGCGAAGAAGGTGCTCCCGACCGAGACCTGCGGCGGGATGAAGGCGACCTCGGTGCCCGGCCACACCTTGGTGGCGACTGTGGCGTTGCCCTTGCCGGTGAAGACGTCGACCGTGCGCTCCTCGACGCGGAAGGTGAACTCCGAGCCCAGCTCCTGCGCGATGCGGTCCTCTAGCTCGGCGCGGCTCCGCTTGAAGCCCGTGATGCCGCTCGCGGGCGCGCTCTCGCCGATCGCCGTCAGCGTGCTCTGGCGAACGAGCGCGCCCCGGGGGGCGGCGCCGAACATGTTGCGCGCCTCGTAGGCGTGCTGGAGGAGCTCCGCCCAGGCGGTCGAATTCGTCCAGGCCTGCGCGGGGGTCACGTAGCGCGCGGCGTCGAAGCCGAGGTTCACCGTGAGCGTCTGCTCGCTCTCGGGATCCTTGGCCACGATCTCGCCGGTTCGCCAGGCCCAGAAGGCGTCCACCTCGACGCGGCGGTAGTCGGCGTCGGCGAGGACCTCGGCGCGCTGCGGAATCTTGACCCTGAGGGCGTCGAGCGCCAGGTCGATGCGCTGCGCGTTGCGCTCCATGAGGCGCTGCATCAGGTACTCGTCGTAGGTGAAGTAGGCCTCGATGGGGGCCATCTCCAGCTCGACGAGCTTTCCCTGCTCCAGCGGGATGTAGCGCCCGCGGCCGCCCCAGGGGCGCCGGTCGGCGACCGGGCGGAGGTCGAGCGTCCGCATCTCGGCGATGCGGATCGAGTCCGAGTTCTGGCGCGGGAAGAAGATGCTCCACCGAAGCTCGGGCAGGTTGTTCGCCAGGCGTGCCTGCTCGCGCACGGTGAGCGTGGCTGCGTCGATCTCCTGCACGCGGCCGAGCAGTTCGAAAAGTTCGTACATGGGGGTCCTCCGGGGGTCCTTTGTGGATCCTCAATTCAGGGCGACGAGGTCGGGTGATCTGATCTGATCCTTCAGATCTGAAGGATCAGATCAGGCGGATCGTCTAGATCAGGTGGATCGTCCGCTGATTCTCGATGGCCATGAGTTCGGCGGCCGTGAGCGCGCGGCCGAGGTTCTCCTCGATGAAGGCGCGCTTGGCGATGCCGATGGCGAGGCAGGCGACGGTGCGGTCCGAGGCGGCGGCGAGGTCGGGGGCCGTGTTGCCCTCGGCGACCTTCGTCGTCTCCAGGACGATCACCGCGCGGCCCGCGTCGGCATCTGCCCGGCTGCGGTAGAGGATGACGAGGCGCCCGTTCGTGGTCGCCGTGCCGCCGGCAGTGTTGATCGTGTCGGCGGCGGTGATCGTGAACTCATCCACGAGTTCGTCCGCGCCCTGCAGGTTCGTGCCGTCGCCCGAGAGGTGGAGGACGGAGACGAGCTGGTCCTCGGGGGCGATGCCGGCGACCGTGTGGTCGCCCGCCGCGCCGCCTGCGATCGCGGCCGACTGGAGGGGGTTTGCGCCGGTGGCGGGCGTGCCGCCGGTCCCGATCGGGACGCCGCGCTTCAGGAAGCCGCGCTCGTCGACGAGGTCGGTGTCCAGCGCGCTCACGTCGAGCGGGACGTGGATCTTGTGGTCCTTGGGGCCGACGATCGGGTCCACGTAGACCTTGCCGCCGGCGATCTCGCGTCGGTACATGATGGGGTGCCTCCGGGCGGCCTACCGGGCCGCCATTTGCACGCAGCTATGCTGAAAGCAGCTATGCTGCGCGGCGTTACTTGAACGCGAGGCTCGTATCGACCTGGGTCTGCTGCGCCTTGGCGGCCTCCTGGCCGCTCTTGCGCGCCGCTTCGAGGTGGGCCGGTGCACCGGGGCCGCCCGTGCCGGGCAGGCTGCCGGAGCCGCCCCGCGCCGTCCCGGTGCGAGCCGAGGCGGGGACGTCGGCGAGGATCTCTTCGGCGAGGAAGTCGAGGTGGCTCTTGCCGTCTGCGGGCTGCACGGGGATCGTGAGGCCCCTCTGGCTCACCACGGGGCGGCCCTCCTCGTCGTAGCTGACGCGCTTCCAGGCGCGCTCGACGAGCACCTCTTGCCAGGCCTCGTCGACGCCGCCGAGGGCGGCGCGGAGCTGGGCCTTGTGGCGCTCGTCGCGCTCGGCCTCGTACCGCTTCGTCAGCTTCTCCTCCCGCTCCTTCGCGCTGGCCTGCACCTTCTGCAGCTCTTCGGCGTGCTCGCGGCGCGCCTTCTCCAGGGCTTCCGCGTCGGGCGAGCCCGCACCTAGCTTCCGCTCCAGCGCGCGCTTCTCCTCACTGGCTGTGGCAAGCTGCAGCTTCAGCTCCTGCACCTCCTTTCCGAGCCTCTCCTCCAGCGCCTGGGCGGCCGCGCGGCCCGCCTGGTGGGCGTCCGAGTGGCCGATGTTGTAGACCTGCTGGTAGAGCGTGGGGGCCGTGCTCTTTAGCTTCGACGCGAAGGATCTCGCGTCGAAGCCCGCCTCCGCGGCGAGCCCTTTCAGCTGTTCCAGAAGTTGATCCAGGCTCATGAGCGGCGCTTCTAGGAGTAGCCCTCCGTCTCTGTGGTCGATTCGAGCTTTCGCTCGGGGATGTGCAGGCCCGGGCACGTTGCCCAGCCCGAGCGGCGCCTCATCTCGCGGCATGGTAGGCGCCGCGCACTCTTTTCTGGCAGGGTGAGCGCTCCCTGAGTGCCCGGCGTCCATGCGGCCGAGCGAGGACGAACCATCGTCCTCGACGAGCTATCGCCCGGTGGGAAAATCAGGCCCGAGAAGTGCGATCCAAAAAATCGACGTTCAACCGGGGGTAGGCGCCCCGCGCTGCGCTTCAAGCTGCGCTTCATAAGCCAGGCGAAGCGTCTCGCCTGCAGCCCCCGCCGCCCGCTCGGCCGCCCGCTCGGCCGCCCGGCTGGTAGGAGCTTGGCCTCGGCTCCTGCCGCGGAGCCCCCGGAAGAGCATGCGCACTTCCTCCGGGGTAGCAGCGCGCGGCGGGGCCTCTAGCTCCGGCTTCGGCTCGTCCCAGCGCCCGGGCGCGCGGAGGATGAACTCGGGCGTGCAGGCGCAGTACGGGTGCGGGGCGGCCGGGTAGGCGCCGAGCGCGTAGACGCCCGCCCCGAGGCCGTGAAGGTCCAGTTCGGCAAGCACGTCGCAGGCGCAGGGCGAGGAGGCCAGGCCGCGGTGCCGCCCGGAGAGCCGCCACCGGGCCGCTTCTACGGCCGGGCTCTCTGCCGCGCTCAGGATGTGCGCTGCGCGGTAGCTCTCGTTGATCTCGCTCACCGCGATCATCTGCCCATAGCGGATGAAGCGGCGCGCGCTTCGAAGGAGCTGCTGCGCGGCAGGATCAGGTTGGCTGCGCAGCCCCGAGCGGAGCCTGCCATTCGTGACGAGCTGCTCCACCTCAGGGCTCCCCGCAGCGAGCGCCTGGGCGATGGTGAGCGCGAGGCGCCGGGCGGAGTGCCCCTCGACAAGGGCGCGCAGAATGGCCTCGTCGACGGCGTCTGCCAAGTGCTCCAGGTGCCGGCTGATGAGCCCGCGGTAGGTCGAAGCTCCGCCGAGCGAGCGCCGGGCCATCGCGTAGGCGATCGCGTCCCCAGGCACGCGCGCGAAGCTAACCCGGAGAGACGCTCCAAGCTGCTGGGAGCGGGCTCCCCGCCCTCGCACGGCCCCTGCTGCTCTCAAGGCTTCCCTCCACGCCTCCTCGTGCGCCTGAGCTACGACCTCGGCCGTGGTGAGCGCAGCGTCCGTGAGGACGTCTTCGTAGTCTGCTGCCAGTTCCCTCAGGATCTCGAAGAGCGCCTGCCGGAGCCCCTCCGCGCGCTCAGGCCTGAGGGGTCCCCCAGGGATCCCCTGGAGGGGCCGGCCATCGCCTTCCCGGGCGAGGCGATCTGCAGCCCCCGCGAGCAGCTCGAAGAGCGCCTGCACGGCGCCCCTAGAGAGGCCCTCTTCGCCGATGAGGAGGCGCCGCGCGCCGTAGACGGTGCGGAGGTATGCCTCCGAGCCTCGCCACGGGCGGCCCCCAGGATGCCCTTCAGGGTGCTCTTCTCCTTGGTCCATGGAGGTAAGCCTCGGCTGGCGTCCTCAGAGGTACTTGATGGCCACCGAGCGTCGCGGGGCTGCCTCTGCTGCGCGCGATGCACCCGGCGTACCGTCTACCGTGCCGCGCTCTACCGGCGCCCAGCCGTAAGCGGAGGAGATGCGGCCGATCGCGGCCGGCAGGCGCTTCCGGTCCATGAAGGAGGTGACGTCCTCCGGCTTCCAGACCAGGTGAAAGCCGCGCACGGTGCGGCCGGTCTTCGCACAGGTCATCTTTCCGTAGCCCGCCCGGGAGAGCCGGGCCCGACCGACGACGCCGCCCGCCACGCAGAGGAAGACCGTGTCGCCGCTGCCGACCTTGGGGGGCTTACCTGCTCCGGACCCGCCGGCGGGGAGCGTGAAGAAGTGCTCGCCCTCCTCCGTCTCGCCGAAAGGCATCGCCTTCCGCTCGCCCGCGTGGTAGCGGTCGATGAGGTCGGGGGAGATGGCGACGGCGATCGCCCGGGCGCCTGCGCGGCCCCGGCGCCCAAGGTCTCTGGCGCGCCTGCGCCTCGAAGGGATCCCCGAAGGGGTCTCTGGCATTATTCCTCCTCGTCTGATGGATCGTCAGTCGGCGGATCGTCAGTCGGTAGTGGGCGGCGGCGCTGCAGGTAGGAGCGCGTAAGGTCCCGCGCGCGCTCCTCGGCGCCCTGCCGCCGCTGGAGGCCCTCCAAAAGTTCTTCCTCGATGGCCGCAATCTCCGCGTCCTCTTTGCCGGCGAGGAGGCCCTTCTGCCTCAGGTGGCTCATGACGAGATGCACCTGCAGGCTCGGGCTCTCGGCGCCGGCCAGGCGTAGCACCTCGAAGGCCTCCATGATGTCGGCCACGAGGGGCAGGAGATCGAAATCTTTGGGCCAGCGTGCAAAGCCAGACGGCCGCGCGGCGCCCCAGCCCTCCTCCAGGAGGTGGATCGCCTGCGTCTGCGCCGCCTCGATCTCCTCGGCGAAGAGCGCCAGGCGCGGGCTCTTCGTGTCGCGGTAGCCCGCCTCCTTGCTCTCGGCCGAGCTCTCCGGGCGCCAGGCGGCCTCCTCGGCCGCGATCAGCATTGCCTGGTCGCGCTTCTTCTCCTGCCGCGCCCCGATCGCAGTCGCAGCGCTCACGCTTCCCGTGTCGTGGATGCGGGGCTGCGTGCGCCCGTCGCCCGGGATCGTGACGATGCGGCTGTTCTCCCGGAGCTGCTTCACGGCCTCGTTGTGGCTCGATGCCGTGCCGCCTGCGATGTAGATGCGGCGCGATCCGCTCTCTAAGGCGTCGCTGTCGGCCGCCGAGTCCAGGTTCATGTGCGCGATGGCCACCTGCCCGATCTCGGTCAGGCCGGGCCTACTCATCCGCGGGCGCTCCCTGCCCCCCCTCGACTCGCGCTGGTAGAAGAAGGCGAAGCAGGGGATCTCTACCGATCCGCCGGGGGATGTCCCGGCCGAGCCCGCAGGGGATGCCCCCGGCGAGGACCACGTTCCGTGTACAGGCTCGCCATCCGGCCCGAGCTCGAGTTCGCCGTCCTTGTCGAAGCGCCACCAGCCGCCCCCTGAGAACTCCGGCCCCAGCTCCTCGAAGCCCGGCCGGACCATGAGGAGGTGCTTCTTCTCGAAGGCCGCGCTGAAGGTACCGCCCTGGCCGGCGCTTTCGCTTTTGAAGACGCGCTCCTGCAGCTCGAAGCGGATGTACTGCAGCGTGCCATGCGCGTCGAAGTGCCAGTCGGGCGCCTCCAGCGGGCTGTACTCGACGAGGTAAGGGCGGAAGCCGTCCAGCTCGTCCTGGCGCGTGTGCTGCTCAGGGAGGGGAAGCGGGCGGCCGCCCTCGCCGCGCCGGTTTCGCCCCCACCACGCCTCGAAGACCGGCGCCTCGCGCACGATCCACCGGTGGCCGGTCGCCATCGCCCAGATGCCGACCGTCGTCCACCAGGCGTTCCAGGCCGCCCCGCCCCGCGGCCTATCGACGCTCTCCCACACCTGCCGCGCGGGGCTGGACTCCCCGGGGGCTCCTTGCCGGGTACCCGTGCCGGTGCCTGCGCGGGCCGCAGAGCCCATCTGGACGCTGCCCAGCGTGCCGAAGGAGAGCTGCACGTCGGCCTCCGGAGCC
>JAWWAN010000125.1:0-8433 GCA_033721675.1 Rhodothermales bacterium
CCGTCGCCGCCGGGCGGGGCCGCGGCCCACGCCGCCGCGTCGAAGCGGGCGGCCTGCGTGATGCCGCGCTCGGCGAGGCGGGGGCGGTACCAGCGGTCGCCGGTCGGCTCGGCGAGCGCCTCGGCGCCGAGCGTGCGCCCGTGGTCGGCGAGGACGACGTTGCCGTGGGCGAGGCTCACGTCTTCGACGAGCGTCTCCTGCCCGTCCTCGTCTTCGACGACGGCGGAGAGGCAGAGCGGGAACGGTAGCGCATCCTCCACCGCCCACTCGATCTCGACGATGGGCTGCTCGAACAGCTCGTCTTCGGTGAGCGGGCCGGGCGTGCGGGTGCCGTCTTCGTTCAGCACGGCCTCGGGCGTGACGCGCGTGAGGCGGACGGCGTGGCGGTGCGCCGGGTCGGCGTCGGCCTCTACGCCGGTGCCGGGGCCTCTGACCTCCTCGAAGATCAGGACGTCGCCGGGGCGCAGGAGCAGGCGGGCGTCCGCGTCGTCGCGGAGCGTGGCCCGCGTGGCCCCCTTCGGGAGGCAGCACGCGTCATCGCCCCAGGTGTAGAAAAACAGGTCGTTGTGGACGGCGTAGAGGGGCAGGTCGAACATCGGCTCGAAGACCTGCGGCGCGTGCTCGGCGACGATTTCGGTGAACGCGTCTTCGTCGAGGAGGGGCGGATAGCCGGGCACGCGGGTGAGCAGGCGCGTCCGCAGGCCGGCGGCGCTGACGCGCGGCAGGACGACGTCTGCCACCCCGCCTACGGCGCGGAAGGCCACCCACGCCCGTGCGTTGACGCCGTCGTGCATCGGGTAGTCCAGCATCCGCGCGTGGCGGCGGACGGACGTCCGGCGGCGGGCCGTGCCCAGGTAGGCTTCCGTGGCGACGCCGTCCTGGTGGTAACTGAGGCGGTCCGCGGCGTAGGCGAGCACCTCGACGAGCGCCACGCCGATGTCCGCCGGGCTGCGCTCGGTCCAGTCCGGCATCACCACCGAAAGGCGGTCCAGCATCAGGCGGCGGAAGCTGGCATAGTCGCGCGCCAGGTAGTCGATGGGCGGCGTCTCCGCCGGCACCGGCGGGCAGACGTGCACCGGCGCACAGTCGAACTCGGACGGGCACTCGACCTTGAACGAGAAGTCGACCTCGGCCAGGAGCGGATCCAGCGTGGCGAGCGGCACGTCGCCGTCGACGAGGCAGAGGCGGTACGTCGAGAAGTCACCGGCTTCTTCGGTGCGGACGAGGAGCAGGTCGCCGGGGTCTTCGGCATCGCGCGCCAGGAACAGGTCGCGCTCGGCGGCGCTGATGGTGCCGGCGGCGAAGAGCGCCGGCGCCTCGGCCGCGCGCGCGTCCCACACGACCGCGATGGGCCGGATCCGCACGCCGCCGTGGATCTCGACGTTCGCCGCGCCGAAGGCCACGCCGCCGTCGAGCGGCTTGATGAGCTGGACGAGCAGCGTCTCCTGGCGCGGACTCGCCGGCGGCGCGTCGCGGTCGAGCACCTCCAGGTAGTCGATGCCGTTGAGCGCCGGGTGCTCCCGCACGGCCTGCCGGCGCCGCTTCTGTTTGCAATGGTACTGGGTGCCCATGCCTCAGACCTCCCTGGAGAATTGAGCGACCTGCTCCTGCTGCGTACGCCGCACCCGGTACCGGACGAGGACCCGCAGCGTGGACTCGACGCTCTCGACGTTCACGGCCTCGACCTGGATGACCTCGCCGAGCCATTGCTGGAGCGCACCCTGCACCATGAACTCGGTGGCGGCGGCCAGCTCGGGGCTGTTGGGCGCGAAGACGAGCTGCATCAGCCCGCTCCCGAAGTCGGGCCGGTTGACGCGCTCGCCGGGTGCGGTGAAGAGCACCTGCTCGATCATCTGCCGGATGTGGGCGTCCTCGGTCGCCTCGGCGCTGCGCCCCCGGCCGTCGATGCGGTATGGATAGTTTATCTGCATGGCTGGGGGGGGATGCGGGAAGCGGGAAGGGGGGAGCGGGGGCCGTAGCCCGCACGCCCCGCGCGGTGTCTGATGGTCATCACGTTCAGATCCCTCGTGCTCGGTGTCGTGTCTTTCATCACTGGCCTCGGACGCGGGGCTGGGTGGCGGCGATGATGACGCCGGTGCCGTTGGGCACGCAGACGGCCTGGCTGTCCTGCAGGAGCACGGGCTGGCCGCCGGCGAAGACGCGGGCCGCGCTCGTCACCCAGTTGGCCGTCACGCACGGGAGGGGGTTGCCGGCGGGCGTCAGGAAAGGGCAACCGGCCACGACGTGCGGCGCCGCGAGCGTGACCACGGGCTGGCTGCTGACCATCACGCGCGGGTTCGGCGCGGTGGCCTGGGCCTGGCCGCCGTGGACGCAGAGGACGGTGGCGCCCTGATGCAGCAGAAATCCGGGCATGGGCTTCGGGGGCAGGGTTCGGAGAGCGGGGTTCAGATGATTTCGAGGGCGCCGTTGTTGATCGAGACGCTGGCCGGCGTCATCGCGATCTTGGCCGCGCCGATGCTGATTTCGACGCCGGCGGCGTTGCACGTCATCGTGATGGGCACGGCGGCGGCCGGCGGCTTCACTTCGAGCGTGAAGCCGCCCGCGCCCGGCGTGTCGTCCAGCTTGAGCATGATGGCATCCGTCTGGAGCACCTTGACGAAGGGCAGCGCCGGCTGGGCCGGCACCTCGCCGACGCCCCAGAAGCAGCCGCTCCAGATGGGATAGTCCGGGTCCCCGCCCTCGAACTCGACCCACACGTTCGCGCCGTTGGGCGGGATGGCGAAGAAGCCGACGCCGCTGCCGGCGTAGGGCGCGCACGGCATGGCCCAGCTCAGACTCCCCTCGCCCAGCACGGCCGGCACGCTCACCTGCACGCGCCCCTGCATCATCGGGTCGATGTTGTTCTGGACCTGCCCGCGGTATTTCCCGAAGAACTGGCTCATGGCACGACGACGGGTGTGATGGATCCGACCCCCTCGCGGGTCAGCGTGAAGTGCTGCGCGTAGGCCCCCTCGCGGATCTTGTGCGTGACCTGCTTGACGTAGTACAGGCCGTCGTAGGAGAACCCGGCGCCCTGCAACCCCACCAGCCCGCGCGGCGTGAGGAGGTTCTCGTAGCGGAGGGCGTCCAGCTCGCCCGTGGCGGTCACGGTCCGGTCCGTGGCGGCGTCGGCCTGGCCCTGCACGCGGGCCAGGGCCTGGGTGGCGTCCAGGCCGCTCTGCCGGAACTGGCGGACGCGCGTGCAGCCCTGGGTCAGCAGCGCGTTCTGGGCGGCCAGCGGCGGCACCCGCGTCGTACCCAGATTCTGCACCGGCATCGTCTGGTTCGTGCGGCGGTCCTGCACGCGCCCCTCGACCTTCGTCGGCGCGAGGCCGTCGTACTGGAAGCTGATCGAGTCGACGTTGGTGTTGGCGCCCACGTTCGTCTTGAGGGCGCGCTGCGGCAGGCCGAGGCGCTCGGGCGGCCCCCAGTAGGCGAGGTTGGTCAGCGGCGCGGGGCCGGGGGTGACGTAGAAGACGTACCCGAAGCGCTGGGCCATCTTCTGGAGGTACTGGAGGTCGGTGTCCTGCTGGACGGGGATGCGCTCGGTCGGGAGGGGGACGTCCAGGCTCGGCGGCGGCAGCACCATGGGGATCAGGCCGAACTGGGCGTAGCTGGCGATGAGCTTGAGCGCGATGACCATCTCGTTCTGGGCGGGGTGCTCCACGGAGCGCTCCTCCAGGTCCATCATCACGCTCACGTCCTCGCCGATGACGGTCAGCGTGGAGGTGCCGGCCTGCTGGCCGGGGCTGAGCTGCTGGTTGGTGATGATGCCGTCCATGAGGACCTGCGGGAGCGCGTTGAACGTCACCATCAGCAGCACGCGGCTGCACGGCTGGAGGAGCGGCCCGGTGAGCAGGTCGTAGTCGAGCGGCATCGTGGCGTCGCGGCCCACGCGGAACGTGAGGCGGAAGCCCGAGCGCTGGTCGTCGCTCGTGGTCACCTCGATCTCGTCGAGCGCTTCGAGGAAGGCCGGCGGCGGCGGCGTCGGCACGGTCGGGCCGACCCAGAACGTCAGGGTGGTGCCGATGAGGCTCATACGTTTGCCTGCGGGATGGGCACGCGGAGCGTGCGGCCGGGCTCGTCTTCGAGGTCGAACGGGTTCATGGCGTTCTCGGCGTCGCAGATGCGCCAGAAGTGCTCGGCGTTGCCGAGCGTGCGGGCCGCGATCAGGTCGAGGCGGTCGCCGTCGGCGAAGCTCACCTCGGCGAGCGTCGGGAGGCGTTCGCCCTGCGGCAGAAAGCGGCGGCGGACGTACGTGATCGCGGTCCCGTCGTCGCGCTCATAGGTCGCCGTCGGGATTCGGTAGTAGCGGCTGGTCGGGTCGAACATCGGTCGGTGTTGGGTTTTCGGGTGGGGATGAGGCGCCGGGATCGGGGCCGCGCCCCGGTCCCTCAGAAGCTGACGTCGAAGGAGGCCGAGACGCTGCCGGCCACGTTGCCCACGCTGCCGACGGTCGCCATGACTTCCTTGACGATCTGGTGGGCGAGGAAGACGGCGAAGCCGGGATGGGTGACGCTGAAGTCGTTGTAGCTGAGCACGCGCAGGCTGAGCGAGACTTCGGCGCGGATCGGGTTGAGGTTGGGGTCGTACTCCTGCTCCTCGATGGAGAAGCTGTCCAGGCGGACGGGCACGACCCGTTTGAGGCCCCAGATGAAGAGCGTGAAGGGGGCGGCCGGCGGCACGATCTCGATGGTGCCGGCCAGCAGCAGGGCCGTGTTGAGGATCACCTGCGCGCTCTTCGGATAGAGCAGCATCTCGAGGGCGGAGAGCTGCGGGTAGATGCCCATCGTCTGCGCGAGCACGTCGCCCGTCTCGAGCTGGTCGGCGGCGTCGATCTCGACCTTCAGGTCGATGGTCTCCGTGGGGGCGCCGTGGAGGCGCTGCACCTCGGAGCGGGCGCCCTCGCCCTGCGGCGTGGCGGCCTGCAGGCGGCGCGTCATCGTCTTCGGGTTGTACTGGAAGAGGATGATGCTCGCCAGCGGGTTGAACGGGTCGATCCCGATGATGGCGCCCTTGACGAGGCGCGGCGCTCCAGGGAAAGTGGTCATAGGTTCACGGGTTCAAGGGACGTTGACGCCGGTCAGACCGGCCTGCACATCGGTGTTCCACTGGGCCTGCCGGGCGGCATTGCAGCCGTGGTTGGTCTGGACGTCGTACTGCCGCGTGACGATGTTCGCGCGGGTCATGACCTGCCGCCGCGTGAGGGCCCTCCCCCCGGCCACCACCGCGTTCGCCTTGTTGGCGATCACGCAGGCGATGTCGAAGTGGAGCTGCTCGTGCTGGAGCAGGCGCACCGACTCGGCCTGGGCCGCCTGCCGGCACTGGGCGCCGATGACGGTGGTGCACTGGGCGTGGGTGGTGGCGCGCACATTGGGTGGCACGATGGTGGCTGCACATTGGGCGGCGGGCGGCCCCGGGTAGCCCCACCATGCGCCCGGCCCCGTGGCGATCTGTTGCTGGCACGCTGCGATGTCGTTGCCGCAGCCGGTGACGGCGTCGTTCGTGGGCTGCTTGTATTTGGGGCGCACCCACGACGTCGCCCGGTTCATCGTCGCCTGGAAGAGGTTGCTGCCCCGAAAGGCCACGGGCTGGATGTCGAAGTTCGTCTGGGCGCCGAACCGGTTGGGGGGCGGCGGGGCGCCGTTGAAGTCATTCCAGGTGAGGGCGCGCATCGGGACACACGGGTCCGGCTGCGCCTGCACACCGGCCGTCCGGCCGAGCATGCCGTTGGCCCGGTTCAGGCTGGCCTGCTGCGTGCCCGTCAGCCCGGCGGGTGGGGCGGCCAGCAGCGCCCGTAGGCGCGCCAGAATCGCGGCGCCGCCGGTCTGAGCCGCGAGCAGCGCCACCTGGTGGTTGACGAGGTTGTCCATGAAGGCCAGCGCGAGGCTGAACGCGTCGGCGCCGGCCTGGCTGAAGACCTCCAGGATGAACGCCTGCTCGTCGAGCGCATTCGTGATCGCGCGCGCGCTCAGGTGGATGCCCCGCGCCAGCATCGTCGGGTTGTTCGTCAGGAAGTCGCGGGCGGCCTGCTGGACGTCGGCCGCGGCCTGGGCCGGCAGGGTGGACGGCAGGCGGTCCAGCAGGGGCAGCCAGGCGGGGTCGAAGGTGCCGGCGAGCGCGCGGATCTGGTCGGGGTGGAGGATCCCCTCGTTCGTGTTCGGGTCGATCCGGATGGGCAGCGGGAAGCGTAGCCCGATCTTCCACCGCGTCATCCTCGGCACCGCCAGGAAGTAGCGGTTGTAGACGAGCAGGCCCTTCGCCAGATCGTCCACGGTGAGCGGCACGAGCGGCACCGGCGCGCCGCCGCCCGGCGGCGTGAACGGCGTGGCGGTGTTCCACAGCGGAAGCAGCACCTGCGCCAGCGCGCGCAATGTGGTCAGGCGGCCGATGATGGCCGATACGCGCGGGGCGGTGTCTCGGACGAGCCCGCCCGGCCCCTGGCTCGGCCCCACGCGGGTGCCGGCCAGTGCGCTCGGGAAGAGCTGGACGCCCGCCACGCCGCCGCGCCCCAGCACGGCGGCCGTCTGGGCGGCGTTCTGGCGCGCCAGCATCACGCCCGGCGCCGCCTGGATCCCGGCGGCGGGCGCCGCTGCCGGCGCGCCGAGCGGACCGCCGCCGGTCTGCTGCACCACGTGCACCAGCTCGTGGGCCAGGAGCCGCTGCCCGTCCGGCGTCTGCGGGCGGTACTCGCCCGCCCCGAAGACCACGTCTCGGCCCACCGTGTAGGCCCGCGCCGCCACTGCCCGCGCCGAGGCGGCCGCGCGCGCATCCGTGTGGATCCGCACATCACCGAAGCCGGCGCCCAGCCGCGCTTCCATGAACCGCTGCGAGGCGGCGTCGAGCCGGCGGCCAGGCGTGCGAAGGGTTTCGTAGACGGACTCCGGCACCGACGGTGTGGCGGTGCCGCGCGCGGACCGCTGGACCGTACCCCCCATGCCCTGCACCGTCCGCCCCTCGTCGTCCTCTTCCTGGGTCTGTGCGAGGCGCTGCACCTGCGGCGCGGCAGCGGACGTCCGTACCGCGCGCGGCGCCTCGGCGCGCAGGACGCGGTCGGCGATGCGGTCGGCCTCGCGTTCGTAGCGGTCGCCGGGCCGGCTCACGCGGAGCTTCGTCTGCAGGCCGAGTTTCTTCTTGCGGCGGCATTCGGCGCACTCGCCCGTGGGGCCGGGCGTACCCCCGCAGGCGCACGCGCGCTGCAAGAGCCCAGCCGTGCGCACACGCTCGCCCGGGCGCGAGGCCTGCGCCACGCGGGGCCGGGAGGCCGGCTCTGCGTGGTGCGAGGAGGGTATGTGTAGCGATTCAGACACGGAATCAGAACAGAATCTTGAGGCCGCCGGTGATGGTGCCCGGCAGCGCGTCGTCCGCCGAGGGGTCCAGCGGGGTCTGGCCGGTGATGCCGAAGGAGATCGTAGGCGCCGGCTCGCATCCCTTCTGCGCCGCATCGACGGCCTTCTTGACCCCCACGATGCCGCTGACGACGTCGGCCAGGCGCTTGGCGCGCTCGAACCCTTCCGGCGGCGTGGCCGCTACCGGCGCGGCCGTGCCGGCCGGCGCGGATGCGGCCGCCTTCTCGGCATCCAGCTGGGCATCCGATTTGTTGACATTCTGGATCGCCGTCTTCAGCGCGTCGCCGGCTTTCTGGAGCGCGTCCTTCGTCGCCTTCGGGCTGGGGGCGTGGCAGGTCTTGTGCGTCGACGAGATCATCAGGTCGCTCGTCAGGCTCTTCTTGGCGGCGTCCACCGTCGTGGTCGACTTGAGCTGGACGTGCGGGATGCCGTCGAGCGTGATCGAGAACGAGAAAGCGCCGGAGCTCTTGGCGACCAGCTCGAACGTGATCTTGAAGCTGTTCTTGAACTCGACCGGCAGGTTGACTTTGGCGGAGCTCGGCAGATCGACCGTGAAGGTGGCGTCGGCCGCCTTGAACTCGAACTTGGTGAGCCCGCTCAGGTCGGGGAGCCCTCCGGAGGCAGCGGCGGGCGGTGTGGTCGGCGCCGGCGTGGCGGTAGGCCCGGCGGCGGGCGGCAACGCGAAGAGGGCGGGGTTGGTGATCGCCGGAGACAGGCACGGCGCCCCGAGGGTCGGGATGCCGGGCCGGCACCGCAGCGCGGCCGACTCGGTACGGCTCTTGGAGACGACCGCAGGGTTGCTGAAGTGCAGCTGGCAAAGCGTTAACATGTCGCAGGCAGCCTCGGCCCGGTCTGCGGCCTGCGCCGGCGTGAGTGGCCCCTCCACCGCATCCGGCGACGGCACCGGCTCGCGTTGCAGGACGGCCCGCTGCGCCGCTCCACCCACCCCCCCCTGCTGGATCGTGTGCACCAGCTCGTGCGCAATCAGCCGCCGACCCGACGCCGTACCCGGACGGTACGCGCCTGCCCCGAAGACCACGTCCCGACCCACCGCAAATGCCTGCGCACCCACCGACCGCGCCGA
>JAWWAN010000126.1:0-8416 GCA_033721675.1 Rhodothermales bacterium
GCCGCGTGCAGGCCAACCTAGGGCTCGACGGGGATGCGCTGGAGGGGCATTTCACGATCCAGGGCGGCGAGATGCCCGTCACCGGCATCCGTGCGGGCGCCGGCGCAGCCGCCCCGGCCGCCTGGCGCACCTACGCCGTCTCCCTCGACACCCCGCAGGGCGCCATGAACGGCACCGCCACCCTCACCGGCGCGCCCGGCGCCCTCGACGGCACCATCCAGTTCGACGGCACGCCGGCCGCGCCGCTCCAGGATCCCGTGCTCGACGGCGACCGGCTGACGTTCAGCTTCGACGGCGGCCAGTACGGCGTCATCAACGTCGAGGCCACGCTGGAGGGCGATGCCTGGCGCGGCACGATGAACGTGGGCGGCATGGCCCTCCCGATGAACGGCGCCCTCGCCGACCCCGCCGCCCAGACCGCCGAAGACACCGGCCCGCGCGTGACGGCCGCCCAGCAGGACGCCATCCTCGGCTTCCTCCGCAGCGGCAAGGGCATCGCCGTGGCCCACGCCGGCCTCGACGCCTTCTACGCGTGGGACGAATACCGCGCGATGGTGGGCGGCGGCCTCTTCGAGGAGCACCCGTGGACCCAGCCCGTCCGCATCCGCATCGAGGAGCCCGGCAACCCCGCCGTCCGCCACCTCGGCACGGACTTCTGGATCCGCGACGAGATCTACGTGCTCGACGAAAACCCCCGCTGGAACAGCCGCGTCCTCGCCTCGCTCGACATGGCGAGCGTGGGCGTCGAGGAGGGCTACGCCGACGCCACGCGCGGCGACTACCCGATCTCGTGGCTGCGCGAGCACGACGGCGGCCGCGTCTTCGCCACCAAGCTCGGCCACTTCGCGGACGTCTGGACCACGCCCGCCTTCGTCGAGCACCTGCTCCAGGGCCTCCGCATGGTCGCCGGACGCCTGCCTGCCGACTTCAGCGGGCGCCGCGTCAAGGAGGTCATCTCCGAAGGCGTTTGGCCCGACGACATCGCCATCGACGAGCGCGGCCACGTCTGGATCGCTGAGCTGCGCGGCAAGGTGCACCGCTATGACGCCGAGACCGGCCAGACCACCCAGATCGCCCAGATCCACACCACCGACCCCGAGAAGATCGAGCATGGCCTCTACGGCATCGAGGTGGACCCCAACTTCTACGGCGGCGAGCCCTACGTCTACCTGTTCTACGCCGAGCCCGAGACGTTCATCAACACGCTCAGCCGCTTCGAGTACCGCGACGGGCAGCTCGACCTGGAGAGCGAGCACGTGCTCCTCCGCGTGCCCACCGAGCCCCAGTGCTGCCACCAGGCCGGCGACATCGAGTGGGGGCCGGACGGGACGCTCTACCTCTCCACCGGAGACACCGGCATGAGCGAGACGCGGCCGGACTGGGAGCTGACCGAGGACCAGATCGCCGCCTTCGTGGACCGCCACGCCCTCACGGACTACCACTGGAGCCGCCTCGTCGACTCCGAGCGGTCCGCCCAGAACCTCCAGGACCTGCGCGGCAAGATCCTGCGGATCCACAAGGACGGCTCGATCCCCAAAGACAACCCGTTCTTCGGCGAGGCCGGCGTCCGGTGGGAGATCTACGCCTACGGCCTCCGCAACCCGTACCGCTTCAAGGTGGACCCGCAGACCGGCGCCCTCTACATCGGCGTCGTCGGGCCGGACGCCTCGTACGACTACGACGAGTACGACGTGGCGGCCGAGGGCGGCGAGAACTTCGGGTGGCCGCGCACGCTCGGCAAACTGTTCTTCAACGAGTGGACGCCGGAGATGATACCCGGCTACGTGCCCCCGCTCTGGGAGTACACCTACGAGACCGGCGGCCGCTCCGCGACGGTCGGGCCGATCTACCGCCACGAGGGGCCCGGCGCCTTCCCGCAGATCTTCCAGGACAAGATCTTCCTGTTCGACTGGGCGCGCCGCTGGATCAAGTGGGCGGATATCCAGGACGCCACGTTCCAGAACGACGTCGCCGCCGACGCCCGCCGCGACCCGCTCACCGTCACGATCCCCGCGCGCCGCTTCCGCGACGTCAAGATGTTCGACCAGCTCGGCAACACGGCCCCGATCTCGATGGAGCTCGGCCCGGACGGCAGCGTCTACCTGGCCGAGTTCGACGGCTTCTGGGACGCCGGCCCGAACGCCAAGGTGACGCGCTACCGCTGGATCGGCGGGGACGGCCAGCCCGTGGGCGACGTCCGCCACGCGCCCGGCACCCACCCGCTGGAGATCCGCTTCGACGGCCGCCGCTCGTTCGACCCCGACGCCGGCGCGCTCACCTACCGATGGGACTTCGGCGACGGCACGACCGGCGAGGGCGCCGCGCCCATGCACCGGTATGCCCGCGCCGGCACCTACACGGTGACCCTCGTGGTGGAGGACCCGGACGGCCTCGCCAGCGCGCCGGTCACGCAGACCGTGACGCTCCAGGGCACGGCGGAATCCTCTTCGGACTGACGCGCGTGGAAGGGAGCATCGACTCCCCCTCGCCTTCTCCGCTGAACCGATGAAACGCGCCACCCACCTGCTCGCCTCGCTACTCGTCCTCGGGGGTGCCGCAGGCGCCGTCGTGCTCCTCACGGCCGCCGCCCGGATGGACGCGGCCCCGCCGGATGGCGAGAAGATCTACGTCTCGCGCTGCATGTCGTGCCACCAGCAGGACGGGCAGGGCATGAAGGGCGTCTTCCCCCCCCTCGCCGGTACGGACTGGGTGGTGGACGACAAGGGCCGCCTCATCCGGATCGTGCTCCAGGGCATGAGCGGCGAGACCGAGGTGCAGGGCGTGGTCTACAGCGGCGCCATGCCTGCCTGGGGCGGCTTTCTGAGTGACGACGAGACCGCCGCGTTGCTGACCTACATCCGCGGCGCCTGGGGCAACGACGCCGACGCCGTCACCCCCGCCGAGGTGGCCGCCGTGCGGAAGGCCACCCAGGATCGCAAGAAGCCGTGGACCGCAGCCGAGCTGAAGCAGGAGAAGAACAGCGGCATCCCCGGGGCGGCCGCCCCCTTCCCCAACTTCCTCCAGAAACCCGACAGCACCGGGCGCTGAAAGGCGGAATGGGAGGCTGAGAGGGAGGTAAGGAGGTAGGAGCGAATGCCTCCCCGCGCGATGCGTACCACCCTCCCCTCCACACCCCCAAACCTCCGTACCCTCACCCATGCCCGTCCCCCGCATCGCCCTCACCGACGACGGCCCCGAACTCTCCCGGATCGTCCAGGGCGTGTGGCGGCTGCTGGAGTGGGATTGCTCGGCCGGCGAGCTCCTCGGCCTCATCCACCACGCGCTCGACCTCGGCATCACGACGTTCGACCATGCCGACATCTACGGCGACTATGAGGTGGAGGAGGCTTTCGGGGAGGCGCTGGCGCGCGAGCCCGCCCTGCGCGAACGGCTGGAGCTGGTGACGAAGTGCGGCATCAAGCTGCTCTCCAGCAACCGGCCGCACCACGGCGTCAAGCACTACGACACCAGCCGCGCGCATATCGTCGCCTCCGCCGAGCGCTCGCTCAAGAACCTGCGGACGGACCGGCTGGACCTGCTGCTGATCCACCGCCCCGACCCCCTGATGGACGCCGACGAGATCGCCGGGGCGTTCGTGGCGCTGCGCGAGGCCGGCAAGGTGCGGCACTTCGGCGTGTCCAACTTCACGCCGTCGCAGGTGGCGCTGCTCCGCTCCCGCCTGCCCTTCCCCCTCGCCACGAACCAGGTCGAGTGCTCCGTCCTCCACCTCGACCCGCTCCACGACGGCACGCTCGACCAGTGCCAGCGCCTCGGGATCGCGCCGATGGCGTGGTCGCCGCTGGGCGGGGGGCGTCTCTTCACCTCGAACGACCCCCAGGCCCGCCGCCTCCGGCAGGCCCTCACCGAAGTCGGCGAAGAGCACGGCGACGCGGACCTCGACCAGGTGGCGCTCGCGTGGCTGCTGCGCCATCCTGCGCGCATCGTGCCCGTCCTCGGCACGGGCCGCGAAGACCGCCTCACCTCAGCCGCCGCCGCCGCCGGCATCGCCCTCACCCGCGAACAATGGTTCACGATCTGGACGGCCTCGACCGGGACGAGCGTACCGTGACCATCTGGAGACCGGCGACCATGGCCTTTCGTGATGAGGGACCCTTCGATACCCATCGAGACCGCTTCTTCGACGTTGCCCCCTCGATCCTCCTCCTCGCCCTGCTGATGCTCGCTGCCTGCACCGGCCCTCCCCCAGAGACGGGCCGCGCGCGGATGGGGCACGTCGAGCGCCTCGACCCGCGCCTCGACGCCCTCGTAGACCCGGACGCCCGCTTCGAGGTGCTCTCCTCCGGGCACGCCTGGACCGAAGGACCCGTCTGGGTGGCCGATGGCGCCTACCTGCTCTTCTCCGACATCCCGCCCAACACGATCTTCCGGTGGAAAGAGGGCGAGGGCGCCGCGCCCTACCTGACCCCCTCCGGCTACACCGGCACGGCCCCGCGCGGCGGCGAGACCGGCTCGAACGCGTTGCTGCTCGACCCCCAGGGGCGCCTCGTGCTCGCCCAGCACGGCGACCGCCGCCTCGCCCGCATGGAGGCTCCCCTCGACGCACCGGCCCCCCGGTTCACCACGCTCGCCGACCGCTACGACGGACGCCGCTTCAACAGCCCCAACGATGCCGTCTTCGCCCCCGACGGCGCCCTCTACTTCACCGACCCGCCCTACGGACTCGAACACGGCCCCGACGACCCGGCCCGCGAACTCCCGTTCCAGGGCGTCTACCGCCGCGACCCCGGCGGCGCCGTGACGCTCCTCACGGATAGCCTCACGCGCCCCAACGGCATCGCCTTCTCGCCCGACGCCCGGACGCTCTACGTCGCCAACTCCGACCCCGAGCACGCCGTCTGGATGGCCTACGACGTGCGCGGCGACGGCACGCTGGCGAACGGCCGCGTGTTCTTCGACGTCACCCCGCTCGTCCGCGAGGGGCGGAAGGGCCTCCCCGACGGCCTCAAGCTCGACCGCGACGGACACCTCTTCGCCACCGGCCCCGGCGGCGTGCTCGTCTTCGCCCCGGACGGCACCCACCTCGGCACGCTCCACACCACGCAGGCCACCTCCAACGCGGCCTTCGGCGGCGACGGGCGCACCCTCTACGTCACCGCCGACGACTACCTGCTGCGGATTCCGCTGCGCACGACGGGCGACGGCTTCCCCCCCGGCGATCCGTGACTCCCTGCCTGGCCCGGTCTCGATAGCACCCTTCCACCACACCGGTTTTGTATGGATTTCCAGGCCGTACTCTTCGACCTCGACGGCGTCCTCATCGATTCCGAGCCGCTGCATCAGAAAGCCCAGCGGCAGGTCTTTGCCGACCATGCGATGGACGTGCCGGCCGACTTCTTCGCGCAGTTCGTCGGGCTCACCGAGGAGAACGTCTTCGCCCGCGCCGTGGCCGCGTACGGGGCCGGCGGGGTCAACGCCGCCACCCTCGTCGCGCACAAGCATCGCGTCTTTGCAACGTTGTACGACGAGGTGGAGCCGGTGGAGGGCGCCCTCGACTTCGTCGCCCGGCTCCACGCCCTCGGCCTACCCCTGGGCCTGACGACCTCTGCCACCGCCACGGACCAGCAGCGCGCCTTCGACCGCTTCGGCCTCGCCCCCTACTTCGGCGCCGTCGTCACCGTGGAGGATGTGCAGCGCCCGAAGCCGGACCCCGAGCCCTACCGGACGACGGCCGAACGCCTCGGCACGCCGCCGGAGGGGTGCCTCGTCGTCGAAGACTCGGCGCACGGCGTCACCGCCGCGCGGGGCGCGGGCTGCACCGTGGCCGCCCTCACCACGTCGTTCTCCGCCGGCGTGCTGCGCGAGGCGGGCGCCCACGTCGTGGTGGACACGTTCTCGGCGCTCCGGGAGCGGCTCGGCCTATGACGTTCGTCACGATCATCGGCCTCGTCGCCGGCGCCCTCACCACCCTCGCCTTCCTCCCGCAGGTCGTCAAGACGTGGCGCGTGAAGTCCTCCGAAGACCTCTCGCTCGGCACCTTCGCGTTGATCTTCACCGGCGTCGCGCTGTGGCTCGTCTACGGGCTGCTCACCGACGACCTGCCCATCATCCTCGCGAATGTCGTCACGCTCGGCCTCGTCGGCACCGTGCTGGGGCTCGCGATCCGCTACCGGCGGCGCCCGCCCTCCGAGTGAGCCTCGAACATACGAGAGGCCCGGCGCGCCGAACGCACCGGGCCTCCCCTGCGCTGCGGCCGATGCCGGCCGTCAGTTCATCGTGATCAGCGAGGGCCCGCCGACCTCGACGTGGGGGCGCGACTTCATCAGGCGCCGCGCGAGACGGACCAGGTCTTTGTTCTGCGCGACGGACTCGATGCCGTAGCGATCCACCAGCGCTGCCAGCGTGATGCGCTGGACGCGCTCGGACGGCTCGGCGAGGACGGCGTCGGCCAGGCGCCACAGCTCCGCCTCCGCGCCGAGGGCATGGAGCGCCGCCACCGACGTATACCGGCACTGCTCGACCGCGTCGCGCCGGTACATGGTGTGCAGCGCCGGCACGGCGGGCTTCAGATCGACGCGCGTGTCGGCGTCGCGGGCGTACTGCATGACGAGGTCGAGAGCGCCGAAGCGAATCTCCTCGACGTCGGAGCCGAGCGAGGTGGCGAGCTGGTGGCCGAAGAAGCGCGTGAAGGCCTCGGGCTCCCCGGCCGGCTCGGCGAACGAGCTTGTATGCTGGGCCTGGGCCGGAATCGCCAGCAGCGTGGCCAGCGCGAAGAATGAGAGGATGCGATGCGGGTTCATGGGAAGCCTCCAGGAACGATAGCGGAATGAATGCAGGACGAGCCGTCAGAAACCACCGGCCTCCTATCCCCCTCACCGGACTTGCGCGCGTATCGGCTCATGCCTCGATGGGAGCGGGGTGGCTGGGGGTGCTGTGACCGTCGTATATTCCGCCGTCGATCCGGGCGCGCGGCGCCTGCGGTAGATATTCGCCCGCCCGTTGCAATAACGGCACCCCCTGCCCCATGCCGACCCTCCTGCTGGCGCTCCTGCTGCCGCTGCTCGCCCCGGCCTCGCCAGACACCACCGGCTTCGTCCGCACCGTCCTGGCTGACCACCTCAACGAGCCGATGGAGTTGGACCGGCTGCCGGACGGCCGCATCCTGCTGGCCGAGCGGCGCGGGGCGCTGAAGCTCTACGACCCGGCCGACGGGCGTATGCGCCGGATCGACTCGCTGGCCGTCCACACCCGCCACGAAGACGGGCTGCTCGGCCTCGCCCTCGACCCCGACTTCGCCGAGAATCGGTGGGTCTATCTCTTCTACTCGCCTCCGGCCGCGCCCCAGTACGGCGCCCCGCACTGGGCCGTCTTCCTGCCCGCGCACGCCGGCGTCGTCCCGGTGCAGCACGTCAGCCGCTTCCGCCTCACCGACGCCGGCCTCGACCGCGCCTCCGAGCAGGTCCTCCTGACGATCCCCGTGGACCGGCTCGAGTGCTGCCATAGCGCCGGATCCCTCGAGTTCGGCCCGGATGGGGCGCTCTACATCGCCGTCGGCGACGACACGAACCCGTTCGCCTCGGACGGCTTCGCCCCCATCGACGAGCGCCCCGGCCGCAGCGCGTGGGACGCCCAGCGCTCGTCGGCCAATCCGAACGACCTGCGCGGCAAGATCCTGCGGATCCGCCCCCTCCCGGACGGCACCTACGCGATCCCCCCCGGCAACCTCTTCCCCGCCGACGGGAGCGCGGGCCGGCCCGAGATCTACGCGATGGGCCTGCGCAACCCCTTCCGCATCAGCCTCGACCCCCATACCGGCACACTCTACTGGGGCGACGTCGGCCCCGACGCCAGCGTGCCGCTGGACGAGCGCGGCCCCGCCGGCCACGACGAGGTCAACCGCACGGATGCGCCCGGCTTCTTCGGCTGGCCCTACTTCGTGGCCGACAACCGCGCCTACCGGGACTACCACTTCGCCGACAGCACGCATGGTGACGCCTTCGACGCCGCCGCGCCCGTCAACGACTCGCCCCACGCCCCGGGCGGCCCGCACGCGCTGCCGCCGGCCCGGCCCGCCTGGATCTACTACCCCTACGGCCCCTCCGAGGCGTTCCCCGAGGTCGAGCAGGGTGGGCGGACGGCGATGGCCGGGCCGGTCTACCACGCCGCCGACTACGCCGGCGCCCCCCACGCCTTCCCCCAGGACTACGACGGCCGCGTGTTCATCTACGAGTGGATGCGGGACTGGATCATGACGGTCACGGTCGGTTCCGACGGCGCCCCCGCCCGCCTGGAGCGCTTCCTGCCGGACGAGGTCTTCGCCAACCCCGTCGATATGCTCTTCGCGCCGGACGGCGCGCTCTACGTGCTCGAATACGGCTCGAACTGGAACGAACCGAACCCCGACGCCCGCCTCTCCCGCATCGTCTACGCCGGCCCGAGTCGCTGATGCGCCCTCTTA
>JAWWAN010000127.1:0-8414 GCA_033721675.1 Rhodothermales bacterium
ACGGCGTCCTCCCAGCCCTCGGGCAGCACGCCATGGCGGAAGGCGTCGTAGGTGGCGCCGAGGTCCGGGTAGCTGCCCCGGTACCCGTCTTTCAGCTTGATCCACGCGGCCTGCTGCCGGGCGCCCTGCTCGACGGCCTCGCGGGCCTTCTCCAGCGCCGCCTCCGGGACGTGGAACGTCGCGTCCACCGGCCAGCCCAGGTTCTCCTTGGTCCGCCGCACCTCGTCCTCGCCGAGGGGCGAGCCGTGGACGTCGGCCGTGTCGGCCTTGTTGGGGCTGCCATAGCCGATGACGGTGCGGACGACGATCAGCGACGGGCGGTTCTTCTCGGCGCGGGCGGCCTCGATGGCGGCCTCGATGGCGGCGAGGTCGTTGCCGTCTTCCACGCGCGCCACGTGCCAGCCATAGGCCTCGAAGCGGGCATCGACGTCCTCGGTGAACGCGAGGTCGGTCGAGCCGTCGATCGAGATCTCGTTGTCGTCGTAGAGGTAGATGAGCTTGCCCAGGCCGAGGTGGCCCGCCAGCGACGCCGCCTCGTGCGAGATGCCCTCCATGAGGTCGCCGTCGGAGACGATCCCGTAGGTGTAGTGATCGACGAGGGCGTAGTTGGGCCGGTTGAAGCGGGCGGCGAGCATCCGCTCGGCGATGGCCATGCCGACGCCGTTGGCGAAGCCCTGCCCGAGCGGCCCCGTGGTGGTCTCCACCCCGGGCGTGACGAAGTTCTCCGGGTGGCCGGGCGTGCGGCTGCCGTACTGCCGGAAGTTCTTCAGCTCCTCCATCGGGAGGTCGTAGCCGGTGAGGTGCAGCAGGGCGTAGAGGAGCATCGAGCCGTGGCCGGCCGAGAGCACGAAGCGGTCGCGGTTGGGCCAGTCCGGGTCCTTCGGGTTGTGCCGCAGGAAGCGGCTCCACAGCACCCAGGCCATCGGCGCGGCGCCCATCGGCATGCCGGGGTGGCCGCTGTCGGCCTTCTGCACCGCATCCACGGCGAGGAAGCGGATGGTGTTGATGACGAGCTGGTCGAGGTCGGTCTCCGAGAGACGCTCCGTCTGCGCGACGCTCATGGAAGGGGTCCGGGGTTGAACGGAAAAGAAAGGCGGTGCGGCGGCGGGCCGCAAACTACGAACCCCACCCGCGCCGTGCGAGAAAATCTCCGTAACGCCTGCGGCGGCGCGTCAGCCGGCGTCGGTCATCGCGGCGCTGGTGTCTGCAGCGGCGGCCTGGTCGATGAAGTAGCCGATGCACTCGACGTTGCGCGAGCTGCTGGCCACGACGCGCCCGCCGACGATGATCGTCGGCACGCCGGTGAGGCCGAGGTCGCGGAAGATGCGGCTCTCGCGGCGGAGGGCGTCGGCGGCCTCGCGGCTGGCGAGGTAGGCGTCGAGGGAGTCGGCGTCGAGGCCCATGCGGGCGCCGGCCCGGCGGAGGGCATCGGCCGGGATGCCGGTGCGGGGGCTCTGGTTGGCGAACTGGTAGTCCAGCATCTCGAAGAACTTGCCCTTCTCGGCGGCATGGTAGAGGGCGGCGACCTGCGGGATGGACTGCCGCCCGACGAGCGCCACCGGCTTGTAGACGAACCGGGCCTTGTCTCCGTAGCGCGCCGCCGCCACCTGCATGATCGGGTGCGTCGTCCGGCAGTGCGGGCAGTTGGGGTCGAGGAACTCGACGACGGTCACGTCTGCATCGGGGTCGCCCTTGACGGCGTCGTGCTCGCCCACGAGGAGGTTGATGTTCTCGTAGTACGGCTTCTCGGGGTCGTACCGGCACTGCGTCTCCACGTCGATGTCGAGCGCGGGCACCTCCGGTAGTTGCCCCTCGGCCACGGCCGGCCCCGGCGCCTCGGCGAACGCGCCCAGGCTGACGTCCACCAGGACGAGCGCGAGGATGACGCCGGCCACGCCGCCGTAGAACGCCTTCGAGGGGGGCGCCGCCGCGCCCCGGGGCACGCTCACGCCGCCGCTGAAGAAGTAATAGGCCGTCGCCAGGGCGAGGAGGGCGACGAGCGTGGCCGAGACGAGGCAGGGGATGCACCGCGCCGGCAGGACCGCGAACTGGTAGACCGTCAGCGCCATCGAGTAGACGAAGCCGAAGCCGATGGCCGCCACGCGCGCCTTGTTCAGCAGCGCCCGCCGCTCCACCCCCCCGAAGACCACGCCCAGCGTGAGCCCGGCGACGGCGAGGTAGAAGAGCAGGCCCCAGACCGTGTTGGGCACGCCGAGAAACGTGGACAGCTCGCTCTCCAGGGCGAACGAACACGTCGACTCGGCCGACCCGCCGCCGCCGAAGAGCATCGACACGCGCGAGAGACATCCCTGGCCGGACAGCTCCGTCACGTTCATGTCTACCGTGACGAGCACGCCGAGCATCGCCAGCACGAAGAGCACGCGCTCCAGCATCGGCTGGTACCGATCCCAGCGGGTGGCCGGCGGACGCGACGGACGGTTCGGCGGGCGGTTGGATCCTTTCTTGGCCATGACGACGAGCGATGTGCAGGAGGGAATGAGGCGCACGGCAGGGCGCGCGGCAAGATACGGTGCAATCAATCACGAGGAAACGAACTTGTTTCGAAGTCCGTCTCCCTCCCCCCGGCTCGCAGGGACCGAACGAAAAAATGCCGCAGCCTATCCATCTCATCCCTCCCCCAGGGGAGGACAGGATGTACTACGATTGACGATTGCAGAGCATGGATGGATGATTGCAGAGGGAGCACGACACCAGGGTCGCTCCCTCTGCCGTCATCAACCGCCAATCATCGATCTTCAATCAGACCGCCGCTCGATGCGACCGGAGAGGTGCGCGGACTGATCGCGGTGGGTCTACCTCCCCGGTCCAGTTCCCTCGGCGGAGCCTGTGCCGATCCCCGCCGGAGTGCACGGGACCAGGCGTATCCTTGAGGGAGACGTTCCAGAAACGCCGCGGACCGTCCGCCCCGCCTCGCACGAACCCTACCGACGGATGCCGCCTCCCACGATGCAGCCTGCCCGCCTCCCTCGCGCCGACGTCCCCGGCGTGTACCGCCGGATCGCGCCCGTGCACGACGTGCTGGCCGTCCTCGTCGAGGCGCGGGCCCGCCGCCTCGGTCTCGACTGGGCGGCCGTGCAGGATGGCGAGCGCGTGCTGGAGGTGGCCGTCGGGACGGGCCTGTCGTTCGTCCATCTCCTCCGGCAGAATCCCTCCGGCCTCACCGTCGGCATCGACCGGACGCCCGCGATGCTGCGCCGCGCCCGCCGCCGCGCGGCCCGGTATCCCGCCGGGCGCTACCGCCTGGAGCCCGGCGACGCCTACGCCCTCGCCTACCCGGACCGCCACTTCGATCTCGTCCTCAACAGCTATATGTTCGACATGCTGCCGGAGGACGACTTCGTGCCGGTGCTGCGCGAGTTCTACCGGGTGCTCCGGCCGGGGGGGCGCCTGGTGATGGTCAACATGACGCTCGGTGGCCGGGCGTACCACCGGCTCTGGGAATGGATCTACCGCATCCACCCGCCCCTGCTGGGCGGCTGCCGGGGCGTCGCGGTCGCCCCGGCGCTGGGCGAGGCCGGCTTCGAGCGGGTCCGCCGCCGGTTCGTGAGCCAGTGGACGTTTCCGTCCGAGGTCGTCTTCGGGATGCGCGGTGGCGCCTGACCGGGGGGCGTGCGTAGATTGCGGGCCGGCGGATCGCCCACACACCGTGGCCACGTCGACGCCTGCTCCTCCACCCGAGACGCCATGCCAGCGTGGTTCGACCTCGATACCCTGCTCGCCAACGAGATCGTACAGGCCATCCTGACGGCGCTCGCCGTGGCGGCGGTGATGTTCGTGGTGGTGAAGGTGGCGCGCCGCCTCGTGCTCAAGTACGTGGACGACCCCGAGCGGCAGTACCACGCCAACAAGACCATCGGGCGCATCGGCGGGTTCGTCTTCCTGCTGCTCATCGTCGGGCTGCTCTCGCCCAGCCCCGGCGAGGTGCTGACGCTCCTCACGGTCGTCGGCGCGGGCCTCGCCATCGCCATGCGCGAGACGCTGCTGAGCTTCTTCGGCTGGCTCCACATCACCGTCCGCGTGCCCTTCCGGCAGGGCGACCGGATCGAGGTCCACGGCGTCCGGGGCGACGTCGTCGACATCCGCCTGCTGCACACCACGCTGATGGAGATCGGCGGCTGGGTGGACGCCGACCAGAGCACGGGCCGCCTCGTCCACCTCCCCAACAACTGGATCTTCCTGCACGGCGTCTACAACTACACGCGAGGGTTCCACTTCATCTGGAACGAGATCCCCGTGACGGTCACGTTCCGGAGCGACTGGGAGGCGGCGCGCGAGATCATGCTGGAACTGGCGGACGAGTCCGCCGCCATCGTCGAGCGGCAGGCGCGGGGCGAGATCAAGCAGATGGCGCGCGAGTACCTGATCTACTACAACATCCTGACGCCGTTCGTGTACGTGCACCTGGCCGAGAATGGCGTCCGGCTGACGTTGCGCTACCTGTGCGAGGTCCGCAAGCGGCGCGGCACGGCGCACGCCCTCACGATGGGGATGCTGGCACGGTTCAAGGCGCACGGCGGCATCGAGCTGGCGTACCCGGCGGCGGCCGTCACGATCCACGAGACGCCCCAGTTCGGGCCGATGCCGGAAGGGGCCGCGCCGCCCCCACGCCGCCCCGGCCGCGACGGCGCCTGACCGTCTCCATCATTTCTTCCTTGCATCCCCCGCCCCGCGCCCGTAGCTTAGCCCTCGCGATGACGCACCCGCACGGACATAGCACGGCGCGCTGGCACCGCTGGTGGTGGACCTCGTCCTCCCTGGGCCGGGCGTGCTCGTGCGCCCCCTGACGCTCCCGCAGCGCATCCGCACCCGCGATCCGGCCCACTGCTCCCCGAAGCAGTGGGTTTTTTTGTTGCCTCCCGATGAACGCCGTGCCCCCTCCGCACCCGGCTTCCCCGATGATGACCTTCGACGACTTCGAGCGGCTGGCTCGGGCCGAGCGCACGCGTGGCACGGACCGGTTCGTGATTCCCGTCCACCGCCGCCTCAGCGCCGACCTGCTGACGCCGGTCTCGGCCTTCCTCACGCTGCGCGACGGCGCGCGCTACCCGTTCCTGCTGGAGAGCGTGGAGGGCGGCGAGAAGCTGGCGCGGTACTCGTTCCTCGGCAAAGACCCGTACCGCGTCGTCCGCGCGCACGGGGCCACGGTGGCGATCGAAGAACCCGGCGCCGTACCGCACCCCGAGCCGGCGCCCGAGGGCACGATCTTCGACGTGATGCAGGCGCTGCTGGATCGCTACGAGGAGATCCTCGTGCCCGGCCTGCCACGCCTCACCGGCGGCGCCGTCGGCTACCTCGGCTACGACGCCGTGCGCCTCCTCGAACGCCTCCCGGACGCCCCGCCGGACGACCTCGGCCTGCCGGACGCCCTCTGGTGCTTCTACGACACCGTCGCCGCCTTCGACCACGTCACGCACCGCCTCGTGCTGATGGCGAGCACGTTCATCGACCCCGGCACCGACCTCCGGGCGGCCTACGACGACGCCGCCGCCCGCCTCGATGCGCTCGAAGCCGAGCTGGGCGCCGCCGCGTTCGCCCCCCCCGAGGCCGTCCGCCTCGCCCCGGACGGCCTCTCCTCCAACATCGCCCGCGCCGACTTCGAGGCGGCCGTGGAGCAGGCGCGGGCGTATATCTACGAGGGCGACATCTTCCAGGTGGTCCTCTCGCAGCGCTTCGAGACCCGCTTCGAGGGCGACCGCTTCAACCTCTACCGCGCGCTCCGGCAGGTCAACCCCTCGCCCTACCTGTTCTATCTCGACTTCGAGGACGTGACCCTCATCGGCTCCTCGCCCGAGGTGCTGGTGCGTGTGGAGGACGGACGGGCCGAGCTGCTGCCCATCGCCGGCACCCGCCCGCGCGGCGCCGACGAGGCCGAAGACGCCGCCTACGAGGCCGAACTGCTGGCCGACCCCAAGGAACGCGCAGAGCACCTGATGCTGGTGGACCTCGGCCGCAACGACCTCGGCCGCGTCTGCCACTACGGCACCGTGGCCGTCGAGCGCTACGCCTACGTGGAGCGCTACTCGCACGTGATGCACATCGTCTCCTCAGTGGCCGGGCAGCTGGCCGAGCGGCGCGGCGCGATGGAGGTGCTGGCGGCCTGCTTCCCGGCCGGCACGGTCAGCGGCGCGCCCAAAGTCCGGGCGATGGAGATCATCGACGCCCTGGAACCCACGCGGCGCGGCATCTACGCCGGGGCCGTCGGATACGTCGATTTCTCCGGCAACCTCGACACCTGCATCGCCATCCGCACGATGGTCGTCCGGGGGGACCGCGTCTTCATCCAGGCCGGCGCCGGCATCGTGGCCGACAGCGACCCCGGGCGCGAGTTCGACGAGACGGTCAACAAGGCCCGCGCCCTCCGCCAGGCCATGCGCGTCGCCGCCGACGGGCTGCTATGAGCGCTCCCGCCGGCGCCCTCCCCCCGGATCACGGCTTGCCGGCAGCCGCCTCGAACTCCCCAACCGGCGAACCGTACAACGCCCCCTTCTCCCACCGAACCCGCGAACCCATGTCCCTGAAAGACCTCATCTTCCAGAAGGGCGGCATCGGCGTGTCGATGTCGCGGCAGGAGACCATCGAGCGGCTCAACCCGCTCATCGAGCGGCACATGGCGCTCAACCACCGCTACCACAACGCCCTCGGCCACCTCGGGCGGGCGGACGTGGCCGAGCCCCTCCGCGCCCTGCTGAAGATCGCCCGCGTGGACGTCGGCAAGCTCGCCGAGACCGTCCTGAGCGCCGGCGGCGTGCCGTACAACGGGGTCGCGATGGAGCCGTCGGACTATCCCGCCGAGGGCGACGACGACGCCGTGCTCGCTGCCCTGCTCGACGAAGAGACCGCGTGGCAGGACACCCTGCTCGACGCGCTGCAGGCCGACCACCAGATCCGCACGGCGGCCGTCCTCTCCCTCCTCCGCGACAACAGCCGCGACCGCCTCGACCTGCTCAAGCAGGCCACGCGCGGCCGCCGGCGCCGGACTTGAGCGCTCTGCCGCCTAGAGCCGGAACGCAATCACCACGCCCCCCGCTATGGAATCCACCGACGTCCAGACCGCCGAAGCACCGCGCGGAGACGACGCCGCCACCGTCGTCGTCTCCGGCATCCAGCCTTCCGGGCAGCTTCACCTCGGCAACTACTTCGGCGCCATCCGCCAGCACATCGCCCTGCACGACCGCCACGAGGCGTTCTTCTTCATCGTCAACTACCACGCGATGACGACCGTGCACGACCGCGACGCGCTGGAACGCTACTCGCTCGACATCGCGACGACCTACCTCGCCCTCGGCTTCGACCCGGAGAAGGCGCACCTCTTCCTCCAGAGCGACGTGCCCGAGGTGACCGAACTCGCGTGGATCTTCTTCACGCTCACGCCCGTCTCGCAGCTCGAAAAAGCGGTAGCTTACAAAGACAAGGTGGCGCAGGGGCTGGGCGCGAACGCCGGCCTGTTCAACTACCCGATCCTGCAGGCGGCGGACATCCTGGTCTACGGCGGCACGCTCGTACCCGTCGGGCAGGATCAGAAGCAGAACATCGAGATCACGCGCGACACCGCCCAGCGGTTCAACGCCACGTTCTGCCCCGAGGACGCCCCCGTCTTTCCCGTCCCCGAGCCCTTCATCCTGGATGACGTGGCCGTCGTGCCCGGCCTGGATGGGCGGAAGATGTCCAAGAGCTACGGCAACACGATCGGCCTGTTCGACGAAGGCAAGGCGCTTAAGAAGAAGGTCTTCTCCATCGTCACGGACTCGACCCCGCTGGAGGACCCCAAGGACCCCGACGCCGACAACGTCTTCGCCCTCATCAAGCTCTTCGCCGACGCCGAGCAGCAGCGCGAGATCGCCGAGGCGTACCGGGCCGGCGGCTACGGCTACGGGCACGCCAAGAAGGCGCTCCTCGGCATGATCACCGACTACTTCGGCGAGGCCCGCGAGCGCCGCCGCGACCTCCTTCAGCGCCCGGATTATGTGCGGGACGTGCTCCGCGAAGGCGGCCGCGCCGCTCGCGAGCGTGCTCACGCTACGATGGACCGCGCCCGCGCCGCCGCCGGCCTCATCACGACGTACTGAGGACGCGGTGTCTGGCCTCCCGCCCGGCACGCCCGAACCCCACAACCCGGCCTTCATGATTCTCATCCTCGACAACTACGACTCGTTCACGTACAACCTCGTCCACCTCGTCGGGCAGCACACCCGGGCGTTGCGCGTGGTGCGGAACGACGCGATGACCGTGGAGGAGATCGAGGCGATGGCGCCGGACGGCATCCTGATCTCGCCTGGGCCGGGCCGCCCCGCCGCCGCCGGCATCACCGAGGTCGTGATTCAGCACTTCGGAGAGACGACGCCCGTGCTGGGCGTATGCCTCGGCCACCAGGCCATCGGCGAGGTCTTCGGCGG
>JAWWAN010000128.1:0-8393 GCA_033721675.1 Rhodothermales bacterium
CGGGCCGTGGAAGGCCGCGCCGGGGCCGGGTAGGGAGGAAGCGGAGGGGGGCCGGCGCGGCCGGAACGGGACCCCGGCGCCGCCTCCCCGGCCCCTCATCCCACCCCGTATCCGACAGGGCTTCATCTCGGACTCGTGAACAACGCCTCCCCTCCAACGTTCAGCACACGCTAACGCAACACCCGCCCCTGGTTACCGCCTGTATGGCTACGCACATCCCTCAGATCCACGACCTCCTTTCCCTCGAGACGGTCCGCGTCGGCCTGCCGGGGCAGACGAAGGAAGACGTACTGGCTGCCTTGCTGGATGTGCTGATGACGCACCCGGCGGTCGTGGATGCGGACGCGATGCGGGAGGCCGTCTTCGCACGCGAGCAGGTGATGTCTACGGGCGTGGGGAAGGGGCTCGGGCTGCCCCATGCCAAGACGCACGCGGTGCGGCAGACCGTGGCCGCCTTCGCGATCACCGCCGAGCCCGTCCCGTTCGCCGCCATCGACGACCAGCCGGTGCGGATGCTGTTCCTGCTCGTCGGGCCGGAGCGGGCGACGTCCGAGCACATCAAGGTGCTCAGCCGGATCTCGCGCCTGCTCAACCGCGACGCCTTCCGCC
Organism: Rhodothermales bacterium; assembly: GCA_033721675.1. GTDB lineage: Bacteria > Bacteroidota > Rhodothermia > Rhodothermales > JAWWAN01 > JAWWAN01. The sequence continues at coordinate 610 of JAWWAN010000128.1, forward strand.
AGCAGCTGCTCGACGCCCCCGACGCCGCGTCCGTGCTGACCCTCCTCGAAGTGGCTGAACTGCAGTACGCGGCCGGGTAGAACGTCTTGCAGCGCAGGTTCTTTATTCGCATTAGTTGATACTATACTTGAGCACCGTGAGCCCTTCGTTCCAGACCATCAAAGGGACGTTCGACATCCTCCCCGACGCCTCGACGAGCGACGGCACCGACGTCCCCGGCACGCCTGCGTGGCAGTACGTGGAGGGGGTGATCCGGGACGTGATGGGGCGGTTCCACTTCGAGGAGATCCGCACGCCGATCCTGGAGCCCACCGAGCTCATCGCACGCGGCGTGGGGCAGCTCACCGACATCGTCTCCAAGGAGATGTTCGCCTTCGAGCGCGGCGATACCCACTACGTGCTGCGCCCCGAAGTGACGGCGCCCGTGATGCGGGCGTACCTCCAGCACCATCTCGGCCAGCGCGGCGGCGTCCAGCGGCTCTTCTACGTCGGCCCCTGCTTCCGCGCCGAGCGCCCCCAGAAAGGTCGCTACCGCCAGTTCCACCAGTTCGGCTGCGAGGTGATCGGCGCGGACGACCCGCGCGCCGACGCCGAGACCATTGCGCTCATGATGGCCGTCTACGCCGCCCTCGGGGTGGGCGCCACGCGCCTCCGCATCAACACCCTCGGCGACGAGACGACCCGCCCGCGCTACGTGGACGCCCTCCGGGCCTACCTCACGCCCTACGCAGACGACCTCTCCGAGACCAGCCGCCGCCGGCTGCAAACCAACCCGCTCCGCATCCTCGACACCAAGAACGAGCACGAGCGACGCCTCCTGGACGACGCCCCCCGCCTGACCGACTTCCTCGACGACGCCGGACGCGCCCACTACGACGCCGTCCGCACCTACCTGGGCGACCTCGGGCTGGCGTACGAGGAGGATCCGTTCCTCGTGCGCGGCCTCGACTATTACACGCACACCACGTTCGAGCTGGAGAGCCCCGACCTCGGCGCGCAGAGCGCCCTCGCCGGGGGGGGGCGGTACGACCTGCTGGCCCAGGAGGTAGGGAGCAAGCAGCGCGTGCCCGCCGTGGGCTTCGCGGCCGGCATGGAACGGCTCTTCCTGGCGCTGGAGGCGCAGGGCGTGGACCTGCCCGGCCCCGCCGCACTCGACGTGTTCCTCGTGGCCCTGGGCGAGGCGGCCCGCCGCCGGGTCTTCGCCGAGGCGCAGCGGCTGCGGGACGCCGGCCTGCGTGCCGGGTTCGACTTGCGAGGCCGTTCGATGAAGGCGCAGATGCGCGAGGCCCACCGCCAGCGTGCCCGCCGCGCCGTCATCCTGGGGGATGAAGAACTGGCCGCCGGCACGGCCCAGGTCAAAGACATGGAGAGCGGAGCGCAGGCGTCCGTGCCGCTCGATGCCCTGCGCGATCACCTCCGCGGGGTCTGACCGGGGCCGGCCCGGTCGTCCTCCCGGGCGGAGCCGCCACCCTGAATCATCCCAGACGCAGTGTCCACCCCGCGTCATCCCGAGCACAGCCTCTCCCTTCGTCATCCCGAGCATAGCCGCCCCCTTTGTCATCCCGAGCACAGCCGCCCCCTTTGTCATCCCGAGCGGAGCGCAGCGAAGCCGAGGGATCGCGCCGGTTCAGGAGGTCGCCATGCCCGGCCGGCGAGCTCCCTCGGCTCCCGCCCTCCGGGCGTCCGCTCGGGATGACATCGCATGGCGACCTCCTGAAGGGAGGGCGGCCGCGGCGATGCGCTTTCGCCCATCCTGATCTGAAACCCCCGGTTGGCGAGGCGGTCCAATGCCGGACGCTCGCCGCCGCTCGATCCGATCCCACCGGCTGATGTACCCTCGCCTGAGCGATATCCTCAACGACCTCTTCGGCGTCCAGTCGCCGTTGCCCATCTACTCGTTCGGCGCGATGATGGCCGTGGCGTTCCTCGTCGCGATGTGGCTGACGCGCACGGAGATGGACCGGCTCTACGCCGCCGGCCGCCTGGGCAGCGTGCGGCTGCCCGTCAAGGACGAGCGGAAGGGCCGCAAGGTGATGAAGGAGATGCCGCCCTCCGCGCTCGTCGGCACGTTCGTGATGCTGGCCGTCGTCGGCGGGGTCCTCGGTGCGAAGCTCTTCCACATCCTCGAAAACCTCGACGCCTTCGCCCGCGACCCGCTCGGGATGATCTTCTCGGTAGGCGGCCTGACGTTCTTCGGCGGGCTGATCTGCGCGGCCGGCGCGATCGCGTACTACGTCCGCAAGAAGGGCCTGTCCGTGCCGCTCGTGGCGGACGCCGTCGCGCCCAGCCTCATCCTCGGGTACGGCATCGGGCGGATCGGTTGCTACCTCGCCGGGGACGGCGACTGGGGCGTGTGCTCGGATCTGGCGAACAAGCCCGGCTGGATTCCCAACTTCCTCTGGAGCGAGACCTTCCCGCGCAACCTGATGGGGCCGGGCCAGACGCCCCTCGACGTGCTCGCCTACGAGAACTGCCCCCCCGGCGCGGACGGCGTCTTCCCGACGATGCTCTACGAGTTCGCGATGTGCGCGGTGCTCTTCGGGATCCTGTGGGCGCTTCGGAAGCATCCGTTCAAGGCCGGCTGGCTCTTCTCGCTCTACCTCGTCTTCACCGGCCTGGAGCGCTTCCTGATCGAGCAGATCCGCGTCAACAACGAGTTCGAGGTCTTCGGGCTCGTCGTGACGCAGGCCGAGGTCCTCTCCGTGCTCATCATGCTGGCCGGCGCCGTCGGGCTGGCGCGCACGACGAAGCGGCGCGGCGCCACGCCCACCCCTCCGGCGCAGCCCGTGGCTTCGGCCGCCGCCTGACCCATGACCCTGACCGACTGGCTTGGCGAGGCCGTCGCTGCGATCCGCCGCTGGGAGGCGTCGTGGGGGCCTTACGCGCCCCACCCGGCGCTCGCCCTCGACGAAGCCCGCCTGGGCGCGGTGTTGGAGGACTATGCCGAGCACCTGGGTGGCAACTATCCGTTCTTCCACCCGCACTATGCCGGGCAGATGCTCAAGCCGCCGCATCCGGCGGCCGTCGTCGGCTACCTCGCGGCGCAGCTCATCAACCCGAACAACCACGCGCTGGACGGCGGGCCGCCAACGGCCGCGATGGAAAAGGACGTGGTGCGCGCCCTCGCTGCGATGTTCGGCCTGCCTGCCGACGGCCTCGGCCACCTCACCAGCAGCGGCACCATCGCCAACCTGGAGGCGCTGTGGATCGCCCGCGAGCTGCACCCCGGCCGGCGCGTAGTTTTCAGCGAGGAGGCGCACTACACGCACGCGCGGATGGGGCAGGTGCTCGGCCTCGACACCGCCGCGCTGCCGGCGGATGCGGCCGGCCGCCTCGACCTCGACGCGCTGGAAGACGCCCTCGCGGCCGGCGGCATCGGCACCGTCGTGCTGACGGCGGGCACGACGGGGCTCGGCGCCGTCGATCCGGTGGAAGACGCCCTCGCCCTCTGCCGCCGCCACGGCGCGCGCGTCCACGTGGATGCGGCCTACGGCGGGTTCTTCGCGCTGCTGGCCGGGGGCGACCGGAGTCCGCTCGGGCCGGAAGCCCGCCGCCACCTCCGCGCGATTGCCGGGGCGGACTCCGTCGTGATCGACCCGCACAAGCACGGGCTCCAGCCCTACGGCTGCGGCTGCGTTCTCTTCCGCGACGCCGCGGTCGGCCGGTTCTACCGGCACGACTCGCCGTACACCTACTTCACCTCGGGCGATCTGCATCTGGGCGAGATCAGCCTGGAGTGCTCGCGGGCCGGGGCGGCCGCCGGGGCGCTCTGGTTCACCCTGCAGCTCTTCCCGCTGGAGGCCGGGGAGGGGATGGGGCCGGTGCTGGCCGCCTGCCGCCGCGCCGCCCTCCGCTGGCACGCCTTGATGGAAGAGAGCGCGCACGTGGCCCCGCTCGTCGCGCCCGAGCTGGACCTCGTCACGTACTTTCCGCGCGGCGCGCGGACGGTCTCGGGTGTGGATGCCACCGCGCAGCGCCTCTTCGAGCGCGCCATGCAGGACCCGGCCGCTCCGCTCTTCCTCAGCGTCCTCCGCACCCCGGCAGCGCGGCTGCGGGCCGCCGCGCCCCACCTGGAGGCCGACGCCGCGCAGGCGCGCGTGCTGCGGAGCGTGCTGATGAAGCCCGAGCACGAGCACGCCGTAGAGGCGCTCCACGCCCACGTCGAGGCGCTCGCGGCCGAGAACCAACCTGCCCCTCGGGCGTAGCCGCGCCACCCCCCGAAGCCAAAATCCCCCGCGCTTCGGGTGACTTCGCCCACCCGATTCTGTACCTTGGGCGCAGCGCCCCCGCGCGCTTCCGTCCGCCGCTCTCCGCGTACGCATTGGCATGAAAGACCGCCCCATCGCTCGCCTCGCCGTCACCGTCGTCTTCGCCGGGCTCATCGCGGCGCCCGTGATCATCCCGCGCCTGAGCGAGCGCGAAGAGGTTGGGCTCGACGCCGAGACCGCCCTCGACCGCTACGGCTTCTTCCTCCAAGAAGTCGCCGCCGACGCCGGCATCGACTTCACCCACCAGGCGGCCGAGTACGACGCCCGCCTCGCGCACATCATGCCCCAGATCGCCTTTGGCGGGGCGTCCGTCTCGGTGGTGGACGTAGACGGCGACGGGTGGAACGACCTCTACCTGACCAACAGCGCCGCCGGCAGCCGCAACGCGCTCTATCGCAACCGGGGCGACGGCACGTTCGAGGACGTGGCGCCCGCCCTCGGCCTCGCCGACCTCAACGCGCGCGAAACCGGCACGTCCGCCGGCGCCGTCTGGGGCGACTACGACAACGACGGCGACGAGGACCTCTTCCTCTACCGTCTGGGCCGCCCGGACCTCTACCGCAACGACGGCGGCCGCTTCACCCGCGTCACGGATGAGGCCGGGGGCTTCCCGGCCTGGACCAATGCCGGCACGGCCGTCTGGTTCGACTACGACCGCGACGGCTGGCTCGACCTCTTCATCGGAGGCTACTTCCCGGACGGCGTCGACCTCTGGGCGCTGGAGCACACCCGCATCATGCCCGAGAGCTTCGAGTACGCCCGCAACGGAGGCCGCAACTTCCTGCTCCACAACCGGGGCGACGGCACGTTCGAGGAGGTGGGCGAAGCCCTCGGCGTGGCGAGCCGACGGTGGGCGATGGCCGCCGCCGCCGCCGACCTCCGAGGCACCGGCTACCCGGACCTCGTCGTCGCCAACGACTACGGCGTCGAGGAGGTCTATTTCAACGACGAAGGGCGCGGCTTCCGCGAGGCGGGCGAGCAGACCCGCATCGGCTTCGCGCCGAAGAGCGGCATGAACGTCTCCTTCGGCGACGTCTTCAACCAGGGCCGCCCCGCCGTCTACGTCTCCAACATCAGCGAGGAGGGCGTGCTCATCCAGGGCAACAACCTCTGGGTGCCCCGCCCCGGCGCCGAGGGCGATGCGATCCAGTTCGACAACATGGCCCACGCGCTCGGTATCGAACTCGGCGGATGGAGCTGGGCCGCCCAGTTCGGCGACCTCAACAACGACGGCTTCCTCGACCTCTACGTCACCAACGGCTACGTCTCCGGCGACCCCGACCGCAACTACTGGTACGACTTCTCCAAGGTGGCCGGTGGCAACAAGCAGATCATCTCGGATGCCGCCAACTGGCCGGACATGGAGGGCCGAAGCCTGAGCGGCTACCAGGCCAAGCGCCTCTGGCTCAACGACGGCGCCGGCCGCTTCCGTGAGGTCGCCCAGGCCGTCGGCGTTGCCGACCGGCTCGACGGGCGGGGTGCCGCCCTCGCCGACCTCTGGAACCGGGGCGTGCTGGACGTGGTGGTGGCCAACCAGCGCGGCCCGGCGCTCGTCTACAAGAACACGGCGGCGGAGGCCAACGACTGGGTCGCGTTCGAGCTCGAAGGGACCCGCAGCAACCGCAGCGCCATCGGCGCGCAGGTGCGCGTGTTCTGGAACGGGCAGGAGCAGGTGCAGGAGGTGCACGGCGGCAGCGGCTACGCGGCCCAGAACCAGCGCCGCCTCCACTTCGGCCTCGGCCCGGACGCCGCCCTCGAACGGGTCGTCATCCGATGGCCCTCCGGGACGGTGCAGACGCTCGACGCGCCGGAACTCCGCACGATCCATCGCATCCAAGAGCCCGACTGATCCGGCCCCTCCTGCGGCGCCCGTCCGGTGCGCCGCCCTCGACGTTCCGCACGCACGTTCCGTTGCCGCCCCATGCCTGCCGACGCTCCCACCCTCGCCCCCTCCGGACTCACGACCGCTGCGCCCGCAGCCCCGGCGGAGAAGGCCCGCGATGAGAAGCCGCGGTGGGGCTGGCGCTACGGCCAGACGTACACCGCCCCGATCCTCATCACGCTCATCCTGCTGGCGGGGCACCTCTCGTTCGGCATCCTGGAGAGCCCCGAGAAGACGCTGCTCGCCATCGGCGCGGCGCTCCTGGCCGAGTTCGGCCTGAGCTATCTGCTGCGGGGGCGCCGCTCGCGCCTCTCCAGCGCCTACATCTCCGGCATCTCGGTGGGCATCCTCGTGCGGTCCCTCGCGTACTGGCCCTACGCCCTCTGCAGCGTGCTCTCCATCGCGTCCAAGTACGTGCTGCGCGTGAAGGACCGGCACATCTGGAACCCGTCCAACTTCGGCATCTGCGTGCTGCTCTTCACGGCGCCCTACACCGTCGCGCCCCTCTCGGTGCAGTGGGGCAACAACGTGTGGCCGATGCTGGTGATCTGGATCATCGGCTCGATCTCGCTGTGGCGGCTGAAGCGGTTCCACATCTGCGCCATGTACGTCGCTTCCTTCCTCGGCTTCGCCTACCTCCGCACGCTCATCGCCGGGGATCCCTTCCTGGCCGAGGTGGCGCCGCTGACCGGCCCGATGTACCAGCTCTTCGTGTTCTTTATGATCACAGACCCCAAGACGACCGTGAAGTCGCGGTGGGGGCAGTACCTGGTGGTCTTCCTGGTGGCCTTCGTCGAGTTCCTGCTGCGGCTGGGGGAGAGCGTCTACGCGCCCTTCTACGCGCTCTTCCTGGTGGGGCCCGTGGCGATGCTGGCCGAGATCTGGTGGGAGGCCCAGAAGGCGAAGCGGCAGGCGGCCCCGGCGGTGGCCTGAGGGCGCCGTCGCACGCGCGGATCGGGGAGGCGGGGAGGCCGGGCAGCAGGCCCATCCCGCCTCCCCGATTCTCATTTCTGCTCTTTCCGATAACCTTCCGTTCTTGTATGTTAAGACGCTGCGAAGCGCGTCTCGCGTCTCCCACCATCTGACCCCGGCGATCCATGAACCGATCGATCAGCGCGCGGCTGAGCGCCATGATGTTCCTCCAGTTCTTCATCTGGGGAGCATGGTACGTCACCATCGGCAACTACATGGCGGCGAACGGGATGCCGGACCTGACGCACTGGCCGTACACGGTGAACCCCGTCGCGGCCATCGTCTCGCCCTTCTTCCTCGGCCTCATCGCGGACCGCTACTTCGCCACCGAGAAGGTGCTGGGCGTGCTCCATCTGCTGGGCGGCCTCGTGATGTTCTTCGTGCCGCAGGCCACCGGCGCCCCGACGCTCTTCATCGTGCTGCTGCTCGTCTACAACCTGTGCTACATGCCCACGCTCGGGCTGACGAACACGCTCGCCTTCCACAACATCCAGGACCAGGAGAAGCAGTTCCCGCTGATCCGCGTCTTCGGCACGATCGGGTGGATCGTGGCCGGCCTGTTCATCAGCTTCGTACTGGGGTTGTTCCTGGTCGATGCGTTGCCCGAAGAGACGGCCCTGCCGCTCTACACGACCGCTGTGGGCAGCATCCTGCTCGGGCTC
>JAWWAN010000129.1:0-8366 GCA_033721675.1 Rhodothermales bacterium
GCCGAGGGCCCACCCGTAGCCGGAGATCCGCCCGATCTGGTCCTGCGTGGCGAGGTCCGGCAGGTAGGCGTTATAAAAGACCATCGCCATCTCGAAGGCGATGTTGGCGATGGTGAAGACGACGAGCGCGAACAGCACCTCGCCCTCCCCGGGGAAGAACAAGAGCACCGTCCCGCCGATGCAGACGACGGTGCAGACCAGCAGGAAGCGGCGCCGGTAGCCGCCCCGGTCTGCGATGGCGCCCAGGTACGGCGAGAGCAGGGCCACGGCGAGGGCCGTGATGGTCACCGCGAGCGACCACTGCGCCGTGCCCTCCACCTCGTTGGCCGCCACGCCCTTCGTGAAGTACGTGGCGTAGATGAACGTCACGATGAGCGTCGTGAAGGCCGAGTTGGCGAAGTCGTAGAGCGCCCAGGACCAGACGGCCCGGCGGGGTGCAGGTTGGGTAGCCACGGCAAGTGAGGGGAGCGCGGGAGTGCAGAGACCGCCCCAAGGTAGGGAAAAAGCGGAGCCCTTGTACCGCGCGCGCGCCGCCAAAAAAAGAGGAGGACCGGCAGAGCCGGTCCTCCTCAGAAAGGAATAGTGCGAGGCCGGGCGTCAGCCCATGCTGGTCGAGAAGGCCACGAGGTCGTGCAGCGACCACTCCGGGCTCGTCGCGGCGGTCGTACGGGCCGCGACCGGGAACCGGCCGGGGGCGCTCCACGAGAGGCGCTGCTCCAGGGACTGCCGCCAGCGCGGGAGGTCGGGCAGGCGCAGGCGGACGGGGGCCGCCTCGTGCCGGTGGAACGTCGCCACCGAGGTCTCGGCATCCCAGTCGATGGCTTTCAGCTCGTCGAGCCGGATGCAATCGGTCAGGTGCTTGCCGGGGAGCCAGCCGGAGAGTTCGATGCGGTCCGGGAAGAGGCGCGCCCGAGAGAAGAACAGGCGCTGTTCGGCGAACTGGAACCGGCTCGCGTGCAGAACGATGGGATGTCGATGCGTGTGCCCGTACATAGTGCTACCCTCCTGATAATACCACCGGCCGGACCGGCGCCCGTCTTAATAGATGCTACACAAAGACCCGCCTCGGTAACGAAGCCCTTTTCAATAAAAGCGACATTTCCCCCCTCGGGTGGTTCATCCCGAGGCGATAAGACGGGGCAGGGCAGTGCGAATTGACCCGGATCGTAGCGAATCTCAGTCCAGCACGGCCTGCAGCGCCGCGACGAAGCGCTCGATCTCGTCGTCGGTATTGTAGTAGTGGACCGAGGCCCGCACCATCGGCGGGAGGCCGCGCGCGGCCGCGTCGAGGAGCGTCGAGGACGGGTCTGAGACGGAGACGTGGATGCGCCGGCGGCGGAGGGCTTCCTGGATCGCTTCGGCCCCCCGCGCCTGCGCCGAGAAGGTGACGATCCCGCAGCGTACCCGGCCGGCGTCGTGGACGGTCACGCCGGCGACGCTCTCCAGCCGCTCGCGGAGGGTGGCCGCCAGCGCCTGCACGCGCGCCGCGATGGCGCCGAGGCCCCAGTCCAGCGCATACTCGACCGCCGCCTTCAGGCCGAGGGTGCCAGCCAGGTTGGACTCCCAGTTCTCGAAGCGGCGTGCGTCCGGCCGGATGCGGTAGGCGTCGGGCGCCGTCCACTCGGCGGCATGGAGATCCAGGAAGGGGGGCTCCAGCCGCTCGATCCACGCGCGCCGCACGTACAGGAACCCCACGCCGCGCGGGCCGCGCAGAAACTTGCGGCTCGTGGCCGAGAGCATATCCGCCCCGAGGGCGTCCACGTCGAGCGGGAGCTGGCCGGCGCTCTGGCAGGCGTCCAGCAGGAACGGGATGCCGGCGGCGCGCGCCACGCGGCCCACCTCGGCGGCGGGGTTGACCAGCCCGCCGTTCGTCGGGACGTGCGTCAGCGCGATCAGCCGCACCCGCTCGTCGATCCGCTGCTCCAGGGCGGCGACGTCGATCTGGCCCTCCGCATCGTCCTCGATCACTTCCACGGTGGCGCCGGTCTGGCGGGCGCGCTGGAGGAAGGCGATGTAGTTGCTCGCATACGCGGCCCGCCCCGTCAGAATGCGGTCGCCGGTGCGGAGGGGGAGGGCGTAGAACGCCATGTCCCACGCGCGCGTGGCATTCTCGACGACGGCGACCTCGCTGCGGTGGCAGCCCAGGAGGCGGGCGAGCGCATCGTAGGTGGCGTCGATCTCGGCGCGCATCGCTGCCGCCGCCTCGTACCCTCCGAGGCGTGCTTCCAGGCGGAGATGGTCGAAGACGGCCCCGAGGACGGGCTGGGGCATCAGCGCGGCGCCGGCGTTGTTGAAGTGCAGCACCTCGAAGCAGCCGGGCGTCTCGCGGCGAGCACGGGCGACGTCGAACGGCATGGGCACGCGCGTGAGATGGGGAGGGCGGCGGGTCTCAGGCGAAGAAGGCATCCAGGCGTTCGAAGAAGGCGGGGTCGCCCTCCCAGTGCGGAAGGAGACCCGAGGCGAGCCGCTCGGCCTGCATCGCCTCGGCATTGCGCGCGGTCAACGCGTCGAGGCCGTCGAAGTCCTGCACGAGTCCGGCGGCGTCCTGCGGGGCGAGTAGCAGGGTGGGGTGGGGGAGGGTGAGATAGGCCGCGTGTGCCTCGGGCCCGAGGAACAGGGAGCCGTCGATGAACCGGCGCGGCGCGTGGGGGGCGCCGGCCGCCTGGGCCGTCTGTGCCGCGTAGGCCACGAGGGCATCCGGCACCTCGTCGGCCTCGCGAAAGACCTGCCGTGCGTAGAACTGCCGGAGCGAGTCGGGCCGGGTGAGGCGGTAGAAGAACAGCTCGAAGGCGCCCGTGCCGTCCGCCACGGCGAGCGCAGCACGCTGGAAGGGCGACGTGCGCGAGGCCCCTTCGAGGCCCGTCGGCGCGACGAGGACGAGGCGGCGCACGAGTACGGGCGCCTCGACCGCCGTCACGGCGGCATATTCGCAGCCGAGCGAGAGGGCCACGAGGTCAGCAGGCTCGTGGAGCACTTCGCTGAGAAAACGCCGGAGCTGGCGACGGTACAACGCCGGGCGGTAGTGGACCGCCGGGCGGTCTGAGAGGCCGAAGCCGAACCAGTCGAGGGCGTAGAGCGGGCGGGCGGTGGTCTGCGCGAAGTGATCGAAGATCGGCTTCATCTCGAAGCTGGAGGCGGCGGCGTTGAAGCTGTGGAGCAGGACGAGCGGCGTGCCGGTGCCAGGCCGCGCATAATACCGCGCCCGCCCTTCCATCAGCTCCAGGGCTTCGACGGGTGCGTTCAGGGCGGGGGGGAGGTCGGCGGGGCGGGGCAGGCGCGCACGCCGGAGCCGGCGCACCATGGCCCCCACCAGGTACGCGCCGAGGGCGACCGTGCCGGTGACCAGCGCCGTCGTGTGCCGGTCGCCGTCAGAGCTGGAAGCGAACAGAAGCATCAGGAACGGGAGAATTGGAAGACAGGACCGTCGGCGTAGCCGAGGCAGGAAAGATACGCGCCCGCACGAGGGCCGGTGCTCCGGCCCCCCTGCCGAACCGCGACGATGTTGTGTAAAATGAGGCCTGGCGCACCTGATCTCCCTGTTTTGTGGAGGTGTGCTTCGGGGGGTAGCAGGTAGAGTTACCTAACATCGACCCGCCTGGACGCCGAGGCGTGTTGACGGCGATATCAAAGTTACCTAACTTGCCGCACCGCCCATCGGGTTTCTCGATGCCGACCTCATGCCGCGCCCGATCAACACGGTTTCGCATCCGTCCATGCCCGAGGTGCTCGCCGGCGATCCGTTGCCCTCGGGCGCGGATCGCTTTTCGTGGTACGACCGCGCGAGCCGGTTCCGGATGACGTTGCGCCGGGAGCAGATCAAGGGGCGCAAGGCCGCGTACTGGTATGCCTACGTCAAGGCCAACGGGAAGACGCACAAGGCCTACGTCGGGCGCGAGGAGGCGCTGACGAGCCCTCGCCTCTTCGAGGTCGCGCTGGCGCTGAAGGAGAAGGCCGGGCTGTTCCGGCGGTAGTGCGTCTTCGGAGCCGTTCACGCGATCGGTGAGCCGGTGGCCGGATCCGGCGAGCGTGGGCGGGGATCTGGACGGCCGAGTTCAGGTACTACCTCAGGTTCACGTGGCCCCCGTAGCTCAGTGGATAGAGCACTGGTTTCCTAAACCGGGTGTCGCAGGTTCAATTCCTGCCGGGGGTACAGCAAGCGGGTCTTTTAGAGATCCAGCCAGCGCGTAAACAGATTGCGAAAGAGCGTACCCTCGGCACGGTCGGCAGGGGTCTCGGGCTCATACTGCTCCATCCGATACCCGAGCCTGGTGAGATACGCGCGCCACGTATCGTTGACCACCGTCTCCAGGGAGATCCGGGCGCGGGGTGCGCCTTCCCTTCGGGCGAACGCGAGGGCCGCCTCCTCGAACGCCTGATGAATCAGCCGCCCTCGTCCTCGGATGCGGGATACGTTCTCGATGCCGAAGCGGCGGAACACGAGGACCTCGCCCACCCGGTAGACGCGCACCCGGTGGAAGCGTACGCCTTCTATGATCACCGACGACTCGCCCCCGTCGCGCAAGAGCCGGCTGAAGAGAGAGACCAGGCTTCGCTGGGCGCGCGTCAGGATAGGCCCGGGGCCGCCACCGCCGCCGCCGTCGCCCGAGCCGCTGCCCCCACGCCGCGCCGGGCGCGGCCGCACGGTCGGCCGGACGCGGGTGCCGAAGCGGCGCCCGAACCGATACGCCCGGCTGCCGCGCAGCATCACCACGACGGAGCCGCCGCCGGTGCCGAGGCTGTCGGAGCGGTCCACACTCCCCATCCGCTCGCCGGTGCCGAGGCGCTCGCCGGTGATGCCCTCGATGAGCTGAGAGAGCCCCACCGCGTCTCCGGCGGCGTGCAGCATCGACTCGGGCACGGAGACCTGATAGTGCGAGGCTTCGATCTCCTGCCTGCGCTCCAGGAAGCTCGCGATGCCCGCGAACGCCGCGACCCCGATGAGCAGACCCGCGGCTACGGCGGCGCTCACGATGCCGGCTCCCACGGCGGCGCCCACCAGGGCGATAACCAGCAGCCCGGTGGCGACGGTGCGGCCGAACGCGGCCAGCGCCCGGCTGGGGAGAATCTCGTTCCGGTCGATGGACTCGGCATCGAGGGGCTCCCGGTTGGCCGCCTGCAGGCGGTCGGAAAAACCGCTCTCCAGAAGCTCCCGCAGCACGGTAGGGGGGGTGGTGCCGAGGAAGGTCGGGTCGTGGAGGTGCTCCGTCGCCCACGTCATCAGGGCATCGGCGAGGTCGTTCAGGACGGCCTGCCGGGCCGGGTCTCCGGTGACCACGATGTCGCGCCCCTCGGCATCCACCGGGATGCGATAGGGAAAGCGCCGGGCGCTGTCGCCCCAGAGCTGCATCGCGGTGCTGTAGAACGTCTGAAAATGTTCGGACCGGCGGCGGGCCAGCACGTCCGGCTCATGGGGTTGCGATCGCTCGCGCTCGACCTGGATAGAATCTTCGCGCGTGATGAGGCCGCGCCCGATCTCTTCGTAGACGTCCAGGGGAGCGCGAGCCAGGAAGGCCCGGTTCGAGCGGTTGGCCTGGACCAGCCGGATGTAGGCCTGTAGGATCTGCTCGTTCCGCTGGCGCTCCGTACCAAGCGGCATTTGTGCGATTTGCTCGGTGCGCCGCCGGATGAACGTCATGTGCCGCTGGAGGAGCGTAGCCAACCCGGCCCGAGGGGCCAGCTGCCGCTGGAGGACCGGGGCATCCCGTTGCTGGAGTACGTGCGTCAGCTCATGCGCGAGGAGGCGGCGTCCGGATTCCGTGTGCGGGGCATAGGCGCCGGCATCGAAGACGATGTCGGTCCCGGACGTGAACGCACGGGCATCCACCGCGCGCGCCGCAGCCGTAGCCTGCGGACCCGTATGGACGCGCACCCGGCTGAAGTCGTGGCCGAAGCGGGCCTCCATGAACCGATGCGAGAAGGGATCCAGCGGGCGCCCGCCGCCCGTGGCGGGGAGCGGCGGCGGTTCCAGGCTCACCGACGTCGCGGCCGGCGCTACGCGCAGGGTCTGAATGGCCGCATCCGGAGGCCCCGGCCCATCGGGGGGTGGGGAGGGCGGAGCGACCCTGCGCAGCACCCGGTCCGCTACGCCCTCGGCCTCGCGCTCGAACGCATCGGACGGGTCCGGCAAGGGGGCGCCTTCGAGTGGCCGGGCGGGGGACGGGTGGATCGAGAGCGCGCCGAAGTGATGCCCCGGCGTGGACCCCGCCGCCCCGGTGGCCTGCCGCGCCGCCGAGGGGTGTCCGTCCTCCCGGTGCGCCGCTGCGAAGGAAGGCACGCTCCTCGGCGACGCTAGGGCAGGCGGGGAGAGGGCAGGCGCGTGCTGGCGCAAGGGATCGACCGGCGCGGAACGAGGGACGTGTGGAGGAGCGTTCTGGAAATAACGAGCAGGCGTGCCCGAAAGCAAGCGTATTGCCCCGCCGGCACCCGTCGCGATATCTTGGGAGGCCTCGCTCTGCCGGCAGCCAGGACCTACCGGACCGCAATCCGTACCGTGCCGATTGATGGCTGAACACGATAGTGGGGGCGGAAGAGATGGCGAGCACGGCGCGAAGGCCTATCTCGGCCTGGGCGCCAACCTCGGCGACCGCATCGGGGCGCTGCAGCAGGCGGTGACGGCGCTGCGGGAGCAGCCGGGTATCCTGAGGCTGCGCGCCTCGCCCGTCTACGAGAGCGCGGCCCACACGCTCGACCCCGAGGAGGCCCAGCCGCCGTTCCTGAACGCCGTCGTCGAGGTCGAGACGACCCTTTCGCCGGAGGCGCTGCTGGCGGTGGCGCATGCGCTCGAACGCGCTGCGGGGCGCACCCGGCGGCGGCGATGGGCGCCGCGCACGCTCGACGTCGACCTGCTCGTCTACGGAGCCGTGACCCGCTCGGGGCCGGGCATCGCGGTGCCGCACCCGCGCCTCGGCGCGCGCCGGTTCGTCCTCCAGCCGCTCGCCGATCTCGCGCCGAACCTGCGCGTCCCCCCGCCGTTCGATGCTCCGGCGGCGGTGTTGCTGCGCCGCTGCCCGGACGAGGCGCCTCTCGCCCGCACGCCCTATTCCTTGCTCGACGACGCCTGATCCCGTGCCTGACGTTCCGGATCCCGACGCGCGCGCCCTCGCGCTGCCCGACGACCTGCGCCTCGTCATCATCGAGGGCGTCATCGGGGCCGGCAAGACGACGCTCGCCCGCATGCTCGCCGAGCGGTTCGGCGGGCAGCTCGTGCTCGAAGAGTTCGAGGAGAACGCCTTCCTGGAGCGCTTCTACGAGGATCGCGCGCGGTGGGCCTTCCAGACCCAGCTCGCCTTCCTCGCCAGCCGCTTCCGCCAGCAGAAGGCCCTCCTCGGCCGCGACCTCTTCCACCCGCTCGTCGTGGCGGATTATGCCTTCGACAAAGACCGCATCTTCGCCCACGTCAACCTCGACGGCGACGAGCTGCAGCTCTACGAGACGCTCTATACCCTCATGGAGCCGGCCACGCCCCGGCCGGACCTCGTGGTGTACCTCCAGGCCTCGACCGAGCGGCTGATGGCGAACATCCACCAGCGGGGGCGGGCCTACGAGGCCACGATGGATCCCGGCTACATCGACCAGCTCCGGCAGGCCTACGACCATCACTTCTTCCGCTATGCCAAAAGCCCGCTGCTCATCGTGAAAGCAGACCACATCGACTTCGTGCGGAACCCGGACGAGTTCGAGGCGCTGGCCCACGCCGTCGTGACGACGCGGGGCGGCGGTACCACCCACTTCACCCCGGCGCCCTCGGGCGCGGCAAGCTCCTCGTGACGTGCTGACGAAGCTGCTCCTGTTCCTCGTGCTGCTCTACTTCATCGCCCGGAGCGCGCGCAACCTGTGGCGGGCCGCCCTGCACGATGCGCAGCCGCCGCGGCGCGTGGCGCCGCATCCGCCCAAAGACCGCTGGCAGGGCCCGGCGCCGTCGCGCTCCCGCCCCACCGACGACGTCGAGGATGCCCGCTGGGTGGATCTGTAGCGCCCGCGCCGCGGCCGGCGGGCGGCTTTACTGCACGCCGATGGAGAGCGTGAAGGTGGTGTAGCTGGTAACGGCCTGGCCGTCTTTGCGGGCGGGGCGGAAGAGCCACCGCTCCGCAGCCGCCAGCACGGATTCTTCCACCCCGAAGCCGATCTCCGGCACGGCCTCGCGCGCGTCTTCACGGCCTTTCAGGAGGAACCGCTCGACGATCTCGGTCTGCTGCACCCGCCCGCGCGCGTCGACGAGTACGCGCACCACCACCTCGGCGCGAACCCCCTTGCGCCGCGCTGCGCGTGGGAACTCGGGCTCGACGATGCGCACCGGCTTCGGGGCCGTCTCCACCGATGGGGCCGAGGTCGAGGCGTCGGCATCGCCCTCGGGCAGGTCCGGCGCC
>JAWWAN010000130.1:0-8336 GCA_033721675.1 Rhodothermales bacterium
CCAGCGTGAGGTCGGTGACGGCATGGACGGTGAACGTCGTCTCGAAGGGGCGCGAGACGCCGCGCACGAGGCGCAGCCGCCCCTCGGCCCGTAGCGGCAGGTGGGTGACGAGCTGCCCCTCGCGCGTGTCGATGCGGACGGCGCCGCGCCGCCGCACCACGAGGTCGAGCCGGGCGCGCACCACGCCCCGCCGCAGCGGGCGCCCCTCGGTGGCGTAGAGCCGCTGGGGGATGACCTCGTCCACCAGCTCGCCGATCTCGTCGGCGGGGATGGCGACGGGCAGCACCAGCGACGAGAGCACCGGGGCGGGGGCGTCGGCAGTGGGCGGCAGCGGCGGCGGTCCGGGCGGGTCGATGGCGCGGCCACAGCCCCCACATCCGGCCAGCGAAGCCACGGCAGCCAGCACCAAGGCCGCCCTCAGCCGGCGGGCCGGCGAGGTCACGGAGCGCAGCAGACGGAAGGGCGGCATCGGGGGGTAGCGCGGAGACGCGCGGCGGGGAGGGCAGCGGAGGGGCGCTCCAGAAAAATACGAACGATCGGCGAAGTGGCGATGACGTGGTACCCTGGCGGCGGCGCGCTACCGGCCGGCCGCCTCCGGGTAGAGCACGACCTCCACGTAGCGGGCGCGGTCCAGGTAGCGCCGCGCAGCCTCGGCGACGGCCTCCGGCGTGAGGCCGTCGATGAGCGCGTCGTAGGCGAGCAGGTCCTCCGGGTCCTCGCCCGGAGTGCGGTAGTAGAACGCGAGGGCGCCGAGCCAGAAGCCGTTCTGTTCGAGGAGCGTCTGCCGCTCCCGCCGCTGCTGCTCCTGCACCTTGGCGACGGCCTCCTCCAGCCCCTCGCCCCCCTGGATCTGCTCGATCTCGGCGAAGACGGCCTCGCGCAACTCGTCCACCCGCGCCGGATCCGCGCCGAAGAATACGGACAGCTCGTAGCGCGGCGTGGGGCGGTCCGTCGCGCTGGACTGCACGGAGGCGCTGTAGACGCCGGCGCGTTCCTCGCGCAGCTCGTCGCGGAGCCGGAGGTTCAGCACGGCTTCGAGCGAGCGCAGCCGGTGGCGGTGGCGGGCGTCGTAGGCGAAGGGTCCATGGAAGACGAGCCCGACGCGGCTCTGGGGCTCCTGCCCCCGGTAGGCGGTCTTGCGGACGACGCCCTCGGGCGGCGCCGGCCCCACCGCGCGGGGCGCCTCGGCGCGGCCCTGCGCCGGCAGCGTGCCGAGGTAGGTGCGGGCCAGCATGCGGAGCGAGTCCGGCGCGAAGTTGCCGACGAAGACAAACGTGAAGTCGCCGGCGTCGGCGAAGCGCTGGCGGTAGAGGGCGAGCGCGTGGGCCCCGTCCACGGCTTCGATCTCGGCGGCCGTCGGCACGCGGCGGCGCAGGTGGGTCCCGTAGAGCGCCGCGATGAGGGAATCCTGGAACGCACTCGCGGGGGTCGCCTCGCGGTTGCGGAGAAACGTCCCCTGCTCGTTGCGGAAGGCGCGCACGGCCGCCGAGTCCACGCGCGGCGCCGTCACGTAGAGGTGGATGAGCTGGAAGAGCGTCTCGAGGTCGGTGGGGGCGGCCGTGCCGCGCAGGCCTTCCTCGGTCTCGCCGATCGACGGGATGACGGAGGCGATCCGCCCGGCCAGCTTCTTGGCAAGCGCCGTCCGGTCGAACGCGCCGACGCCGCTCTTGACGACGAGCGCCTCGGCGACGGTCGCGGCCAGGTAGTCGGCGTCGGAGACGAGCGAGGTGCCGCCGGGGCTGAAGGCGGTGAAGCGCACCTCTTCCTCCTTGAAGTCGGTCGGCTTCATCACCACGCGCACGCCGTTCTCCAGCGTGATCTCGGTGACGCCGAGCGCGGGGATCGCGCGCTCCGCGACGACGGCGGCGGGCGCCGGCACGTCGGGGAGGAGGGGTTCGTCGGAGACGGCGTCCACGTAGGGCGCGAGCGGGCGGTCTGCGAGGCCATTGAGCACGGCGGCGAGGGCCGCCTCGGTGGGGGGCGTGAGGCCCGCCTTCTCGGGCATCATCACGAGCACCAGCCGGTCGTCCTCGGCCAGCAGATCGGCCGCGCGCGCGTTGACCTCCTCGACCGTGATGGTGGGCAGCAGCCGCTGCGCCAGGGCGTGCTCGTAGGCGATGCCGGGCGCGGGGTACTCCTCCAGGAAGTGACGCACGTAGGCGGCGGCGAAGGCGGCCGAGCGGGTGTTGGCGCGGTCGTTGAAGGCCCGCTCGTAGGCGCGCTGCAGGATCACGCGCTGGCGGTCCAGCTCGGTCTCCAGGAAGCCGTGGCGCCGCACCCGCTCGGCCTCGACGACGAGCGCCCCCAGCGCCCGGGCCACGCTGTCTTCGGAGACGTTGGCGACGAGGCCGGTATAGTCCGCCGCGCGCACGAAGCCGCCCTCGGAGACCGCAGCGGTGAGGAACGGAGCCTCGCCGGTGCGGGCGCGCTCGGCGAACCGCTTGTTGAGCATCCCCCGGAACAGCGCGCTCACGAGGCGCGCGCGGAAGTCGGCCTCGGTGCGGGCGGGCACGGCGGGCCGCTGGAAGAGCACCTGCACCTGCGTCAGCGGGTACTCCGGGTCGGTCAGGACGGCGTAGCGGGTGCTGGGGTGGCCGGGGATGCCGAAGGCCGGGCGCTCGCGCGGCGCCGGCGGGTTCTCCAGCGGGGCGAACCGCGCGCGGATCATGGCTTCCACGATTTCGGCGTCGAAGTGGCCCACGGCCACCACGGCCATCTGGTCCGGGCGGTACCAGTCGCGGTAGAACCGGCGGAGGGCCTCGGGCGGCGCCGTCCGCAGCGTGAGCGTGTCGCCGATGGGCAGGCGGTCGGCATAGCGGCTGCCTTCGAGCAGGACGGGCAGCAGGGCGTCGCGGAGGCGGCCGGCGGCGCCGCGCCCGGCTCGCCATTCCTCGATCACCACGCCGCGCTCCTTGTCGATCTCGGCAGCGTCCAGCGTGGCCGCCGCCGCCCAGTCTTCGAGCACGTCGAGGGCGGTGGTGAGCACGCCGGCGGTGTCGGTGGGCACTTCGAGCTGGTAGACCGTCTCGTCGAAGCTGGTATAGGCGTTGACGTCGGGGCCGAAGCGCATGCCGGTGCGTTCGAGGAAGTCCACCAGGGCCTGCTCCTCGAACCGCGCGGTGCCGTTGAAGAGCATGTGTTCCACGAAGTGCGCCAGCCCGCGCTGGTCGGCGTCCTCCAGCAGCGAGCCGGCATCGACGGCCAGCCGCAGCTCGGCGCGGTGCTTCGGCTCGTCGTGCGCGCGCACGTAGTAGACGAGCCCGTTCGGCAGCGTGTCGGTGCGGACGGCGGGGTCGAGCGGCAGCGGGGCGTCCGCGCCGGGCGCCCCGCGCGCCGGGGCCTCGGCGGTGGGTGCCGGGGTGGCGCAGGCCGTGGCGAGGAGGGCCAGCAGGAGGGGCACGGAGCGAAGCATCGGCACGGACGGCAGGGCAGGAAGGCGGCGTCGTCCTCGAACGCGGCCGGCACCCCCTGGATTCCCCCGAAGTCCCCCCGGAGCCGGCGTGGGCTACTTGCGGCGGCCGGAAGCCGGGGAGAGGTCGATCAGCACCGCGATGACGGCACCCACGATCTGCACGAGATCCCACTCGCCGCCCCAGACGTTGACCACCACGCTGTACCACAGCAGCGTCGTCGGCAGGAAGAGGAAACCGAGGACCGGGATGATCAGGCCGTCGAAGACCCCCACGAACCAGTCGGTCAGCAACCACAGGCCGGCGATGACGAGGCGGGGGAAGAGGAGGGCGACGACAGCGACGAGGCAGGGCATGGCAGTCTCGGAAAGACGGAAGGCGTGGGAGGCGCAGCGATAAACCCTCGCCGACGGGCCGCGCCCTGCTCCGGTTGCAACGAAGGCGAAAAAATGAGATCGGGGAGGATCTGCGCCGCCGCCGGCCTCTTCAATGCCTCGGTTGTCCGTCCCCTCCACCACTCCGGTACCCCGATGAATCATCCCGACGCCCCGGTGCTCGACGCCCTCCGCGGCCGGCCCGTGCTGCTCGTCTTCGCGCCGTCCGACCGTGACCCGGCCTTCGAGGAGCAGCAGCAGCAGTTCGAGGCGGGTAGCGACGCGCTGGCGGCGCGCGGCATCGTGCGGGGGCACGTCCTGCTCCAGGGCACCGGCCGCCTCGGCGAAGAGAAAGTCACGGCCGAGGACGGAGAGGCCCTGCGCCGCCACTACGACGTGCCCGGCGACGCGTTCTG
The DNA here is from genome assembly GCA_033721675.1 of Rhodothermales bacterium. GTDB lineage: Bacteria > Bacteroidota > Rhodothermia > Rhodothermales > JAWWAN01 > JAWWAN01. Next base: position 4,201 of record JAWWAN010000130.1, read on the forward strand.
CGTGCTCCTCGTCGGCCCCGGCGGCGCGGCGCGGTGGCGGCGCACCTCGCCGGTGAAGGTGCAGGCCGCCCTCGATGCGCTGACCGACGCCGCCGAAGAACCTCTAGATCCGGAAAGCACCTGATCTCCCTGCCAAGAATCTGACCTGCCTGCATGCCCGGCTGGAAACACGCTCTGACCCGCATCGCACACCTCGGCGCCGTCGGGGCCGAAGAAACCTTTGATACGCTGCGCTACAAGATGCGGCAGCGCCTCGGGCGCACGGATCCCGTCGTCATCCAGGCCTATCGCAGCTTCGGCACCGAAGACTCGATGCTCGTCTGGGGGCGCGTCCTCGAAGACGAAGGCCTCAAGCCGCCTACAGACCGCGACTCGGTCTGGCGCAACCTGCTCTCCACCTACCGCCGCTTCGAGAGCGACGAGGTGCCCGGCGTGCGCGTCCGTGCCCGCTACGCCGGCGCCGAGGCCGAGGGGGTGACCGACCGCGAGGGGTACTTCGAGCTGTACCTGCACCCGACGGAGCCCCTCCCCGCAGACCGTGCCTGGCATTCCGTCGCGCTCGACCTCCTGGACGATGTGCAGCCCGGCCGGGGCCCCGTCCGCGCCGAGGGGCCGGTGCTGGTGCCGCCCCCGGGCGCGGCCTTCGGCATCATCAGCGACGTCGACGACACCATCCTGCGCACCAACGCTACGAGCCTGCTCAAGATGGCGCGCCTGACGTTCCTCGGCAACGCGCACACCCGCCTCCCGTTCGAGGGCGTCGCCGCCTTCTACCGGGCGCTCCGCCAGGGCCCGACCGGCGAGGGCGAGCACCCGCTCTTCTTCGTCTCGTCCAGCCCGTGGAACCTGTACGATTTCCTCGTGGACTTCTGCGACCTCCGGGGCATCCCCCGGGGGCCGATCCTGCTGCGCGACCTCGGGCTCGACCGCGAGAAGTTCATCAAGGCCAGCCATCACGCCCACAAACTGGCCCAGATCCAGCGCGTCCTGGCGGCCTATCCCGCGCTGCCGTTCGTGCTCGTCGGAGACAGCGGCCAGCACGACCCCGAGATCTACCGGCAGGTCGTCGATGACTTCCCCGGGCGGATCCGCGCCATCTACATCCGCGACGTGACGGCCGAGGTGCGGGGCACCGAGGTGCGCCGCCTGGCCGACGAGCTGGCGGCGCACGCCGTGCCGATGCTGCTGACGAAGGACAGCGCCGAGGCGGCCGAACACGCCGCCGAGTACGGCCTGATCCACCCCGATACGCTGCCCGACATCCGGGCCGAGAAGGCGAAGGACGAGGCCCCTCCCAGCGACGCCGAGCAGCTCGTCTGAGGCCGCGCCGCGCGCCGGCCCGGCCGTCTCGATCCCAGACGCGGGTATTGATTTGAGATCCGCCGCCGGACACTGCCGGAGCGCTAGGCCGCCCCAGACCGGCGTGCAGGGCCGCTGAAAGCGGTTCCCGGATGCGCCGCGCCACCGGCCGGCCGGGCTGGCACGTCGATTGCGACGGGTGCCGCGCAGGGTCGGGCCCTGCCGTCGCGGGGTGGCCCGCTTCGCCTCTGTACGATGCACCCCGGCCGTACCGGCTCGCAGAATACATACTCCATGATGCAGGATCCCTGGAACGCTGCCGTGGCCTCCCCCCCTGAGCTACCGCCGATTCCTCCGAAGCAGACGATGGCCTCCGCCCCCGACGCGGCGGCCAGCCTACGCGTGCTCAGCGGTGCCTTCTCGGCCGTCGAGCTGCGAGACCGCGTGGTGATCATGCTGCTCTTCGACCAAGTGGTGCGCGAGGACCAGGTGGAGCTGGCCTGGCAGCTCTGGAACCAGATGAGCCCCGCCGGCGCCCGCGAGCCGCTCTGGCGCGTGCTCACGCTCTTCCCGGACCTGGACCGCGAGCTGGTCTATGCCGAGGCGGCCCGCGTCTACGGGTTCGAGGAGGCGAACCTGGACCGCCGCGTCGCGCTCTTCATGATCCAGAAGTACGCCGGCATGATGCCGGAGGCGCACTGGAACGCGCTCGTCGAGCTCCGCGTGGTGCCCATCGACGACGCCGAGGAGACGGCGACGCACCCGGCGCGCACGATCTTCGCCACGCAGGACCCGACGCGCCCCGAGGTGCACCGCCTGTTGCCCCTGCTGGACCTGCCGGGGTACGAACTCCGGTACGCCCCCGAGGACGCCCTCGTGAACCTGCTCGTGGAGGCCTTCCCGCGGCGCTATGCCTATCTGAAGGGGCTCAGCGGGATGTCGCGCGATCTGCTCGCCGGCGCGGCCATCGACGCCATCGAGGTGCCGCCGTCGCCGGTCGTCACGGACGGCCCGGGGTCGTCGCTGCACGTCTTCGAGGACACGCTGGTCGAGGCCGTACGGGCGCGCGCCACGGATGTCTGCTTCCTGCCCGCCGCAGACGGCCGCCTGGAGGTCTACTTCCAGCACGGCGAGGCGCTGCAACGCCGGCGCGTGCTCGACGAGCCGCGGGCGAAGGAGTTCGTGCGCGCCATCCGCCGGCAGGTCATCCTCGACGAGCAGACCCTGGCGCCGCGCGTCGCCAAGCGCTCGATCCGCCGATGGATCGACGGCGCCCGCGTCGGGTTCCGGGTGGCGGCCGTGCCGCCGCACGAAGAGGTCCACGCCGAGTGCATCGTCGTCCACGTCGGCTCCTGAGCGGGGCGGCGCGCGTAGAACGGCCTCGCCCCGCGCTCCAGCCCCGTCCTGCCCGATGAAGTCCCACGCCTGGTACCGGCGGCTCTACGATGCCTTCGAGCGGCCGTCCGTCTTCAACCTCTACCAGACCCTCGTCGATGGCGGCAAGGGCCGCCAGATCCGCCGCTTCCTGGCCGACGTGCCCTATCGCTCGATGATCGACGTCGGGTGCGGTACGGGCAACTGGGCGGCCTTCGCCCGGGGCGCCTATCTGGGCATCGACACCTCCGAGGCCTTCATTGCGGGCTGCCGCCGCCGCTACGCCGGCGACGACCGCCTCCGCTTCGTCCAGGCCGACGCCGCCACGCTCGCGCTCGACGCGCAGTACGACCTGGCGATCCTCGTCAGCGTGTTGCATCACCTGCCGGACGAGGCCGTGCGGCGCCTCCTGCCGTGGGTGGCCGCCCACGCCCGCCACTTCTTCGTGCTCGACCTCTACCCGATGCCGTGGAACCCCCCGGCCCGCCTGCTCTACGCGCTGGACCGGGGCGACTACATCCGCACGCCCGCCGAGCAGAAGGCGCTGCTGTGCTCCGAGCCGGGCCTGCGCCTCGTCCGCGAAGACGACTATTTCGCCCCCACCGGCTTGTATCGCCATACCCTCTTCCTCTTCGAGAGCGACGCCGCGCCGCCTGAGCCGTGATCGGTGCCGTGCCGCGCGGTAGCAGGAATGCCCGGTATGGATCGTGCGGTGGCCGTCACTGCGGCCGGTCCGCGACGAGGGCGAGGCGGGTGCCGTCCGGGCTGACGGCGAGGCGCGTGAGGTTGGTGATGCCGGCGGCCGTGAAATCGACGAGGACGCGCCAGCCCTCGCTCTCCGGCGTCCATTCGTAGAGGACGGCGCCGTCGGCCATCAGCAGGCGGCCGTCGGGCGTCCAGGCGTAATCCTCGCGCTCCGGGAGGGTCTCGGTGACGGTTTCGAGGGCGCCCGTGGCGGGGTCGAGCGTGCGGATCGTCCACGCGGCGCCTCCTTTCTGCACGAAGCTGATGCGCTGCGAGCCGGGCACGCGGTGGAGCGACCGGCCGATGTTGCGGGCGAGGGTGTCCGCGCGGCCCGTGCGGGTATCGGCGAGCTGGAGCGTCGGCGGGTCGCCGAGGACGAAGAGGGCCACGGTGTGGTCGTCGGCCCAGGCGTGGTAGCCCACGGGCGCGACGGCGTCGAGCACGAGCGAGGCCGCGCCGTCGGCGTCGAAGCGCCAGAGGCGCTGCGTGCCGTCGGCCTCCACCCGCACGGTCGAGAAGCCGCCGCCGGGGAGGGGCGTCGGCGAGTATTCGCTCTCGGGGGTGCGGGTCATCGGGCGGAAGGCGATCTGCGCACCGCCCAGGTCGGCCCGGTAGATATCGGTCTGGGTGTCCTGGTAGGCGGTGTAGAGGAGCGCCTGGCCGTCCGGCGTGAAGAACGGCTGGTTGTCGTAGGCGGCGCGGTTGGTGACGTTGACGAG
>JAWWAN010000131.1:0-8333 GCA_033721675.1 Rhodothermales bacterium
GGGGCTCCTGGCGGCATGATATGATCGGAACGCACTAGTCATCGTCTCAGGGTTGCTGCGTGGTGTTTCCTGCGGGCGCCGGCGCGGTGATCCCCTGCACCGCCCGTTCGCTCTCCTGCTGCGCGCGTGCTCGCTCCTCGTAGAGCCCCTTGTGGACGCGCAGGGTCTCCAGCAGACACCGGTAGCTGTCGGCGATGCGAATGAAGTCGTTCGGGTTGGTGAGACCCGGCCCGCCCCGGTCGATCGGCGCGACCGGGCATCCGTAGTAGCGCGAGTTGCCCAGCCGGTCGCTGGGGGCGAAGGTCTGCAGGTGGGCCACTTCGTGGAGAAAGGCTTCGGCCTTGGCCTCGTCGCTGGAGAGCCCGAAGAACCCCGGGCAGAAGAACACGGGCGATGACGGCGTCCCGATCATCTGGGGGAAGACGAACGCAGCGGCGGCGGCCTGCCCGCGGCAGCGTGTGTGGGCAGCATCGACGCACCCCAGGCACGGGCGGCCGGGCGTCAGCGTCCGCGTGCAGGCCGGGGCCGTCCGGTAGTTCGGCGCGTCGGCGGCGATGAGCCTGAAGTTGGCCAGGATGGTCTGCGCGGCAGCCCGATCCCGCCGGTCGATCGTCGCGATCTCGGTAGGATTGATGCCGATGGCCGCCCAGGCCGACTTGTCGGCCTCCATGTTGAACCCGCGCCGCAGCCCCATGACGGTGGCCTGTACCAGCGGCGACGCCGGCAGCGCCCCCCAGTTGCTGACGACGGCGGCGAGCCCCTGCACTGCCTGGTTCGCCAAGGTGACGGCCGTAGACAGGATGGTGCTCAGGTTCGAGGCCGAGCGCCATGTGCTGCAGTCGTGCAGGAGGGCACTCCCGGTGCCGCCTCCCGGCTGCCGGCGCGGGCGACGCATCACCGAGGGCCTTGCAGTCCGCTGCTGAATAGTATGCACCAGCTCGTGCGCGATCAGCCGCCGCCCGTTTGCAGTCTCGGGCCGGTACGCGCCCGCCCCGAAGACCACGTCCCGGCCCACCGTGTAGGCCCGCGCTTCTACCGAGGCCGCCGACGCCGCCGCACGCCCATCCGTGTGCACCCGCACGGCCGAGAAGTCGTGCCCGAAGCGATCTTCCATGAACGCGCGCACGCCGCCGTCGAGCGCACGCCCCGGCGCGGAGAGTGCGGCCTCCACCGCAGGCGGAGCCGTCATCGCGCCGTCGCCCCCGGCCCCGCCGGTATCGCCCTCGCGCTGCACGAGGGGCGTGACCGGCAGCGGCGCCGGAGCGGTCTCGGATCGCAGGACGCGGTCGGCGATCTGGTCCGCCTCGCGTTCGTAGCGGTCGCCGGGCCGGCTCACGCGGAGCTTCGCCTGCAGGCCGGGTTTCTTCTTGCGTCGGCACTCGGCGCACGCGCCCGTGGGGCCGGGCGCGCCGCCGCAGGCGCACTTCCGCTGCACGAGGGCGCCCTGCCCCGAGGCCGCCGGGGAGGCAGCGGCATAGGCTATGTGTGCGGGCCGCATCATCGTGACGTACCGCCGTCGCTGCTTCCGCCCGCCGCGTTTCCGCCCGTCATGCTTCCGTAGACGGCCCGCGCCACCTGCGCGCCGACGGCGTCGGCCGGGGCGCCGGGGGCCAGCGTGATCGACCCCGCATCGACGCGGGGCGCCCCGCCGTCCTGCCGCCACGCCGGAGGAACGCCGTGCGCGGTGAGCAGCCGCGCCAGCTCGCGCTGCACCACGGCGCCCACGTGCGAGGCGTTGACCCCGTCGAGGCCGTCGAGCACGAGTTCGTCGATGCGCAGGTCGATCTGGGTGGGCGTCAGGTCCATCCTCGGATCTCAGCGTCGGTGAGAGGGCGTTCGAGCTTGGCGTACTCGGTGCGGGCGGCGCGCAGCAGATGGGCCATGCCGACGGGCGTCCCCTCCTCGGCTGCGAGGAAGGCGGCGCCGAGGGCGATGTTGCGGATGTTGCCGCCGGTCACGTTGAGGCGGGCCAGCTTGGCCGGGTCGAGGCCGTGGGTGGGCGTCTGGGCCGGGAAGATGCGCGCCCAGATGGCGGCGCGCTGCTCGGCGGCGGGGAACGGGAAGGTGACGACGAAGCGGAGGCGCCGCAGGAATGCGTCGTCGAGCGCGCTCTTGAGGTTGGTGGTGAGGATCGCCAGGCCCCGGTAGGCCTCCATGCGCTGGAGGAGGTAGCTCACCTCGATGTTGGCGTAGCGGTCGTGGCTGTCCTTGACCTCGCTCCGCTTGCCGAAGAGGGCGTCGGCCTCGTCGAAGAGCAGGATCGCGCCGCCGGCCTCGGCCGCGTCGAAGACGCGCGCGAGGTTCTTCTCGGTCTCGCCGATGTATTTGCTGACGACCCGGCTGAGGTCGATGCGATAGAGGTCGAGGTGGAGGTCGTGGGCGAGCACCTCGGCGGCCATCGTCTTGCCCGTCCCGCTCGGCCCGGCGAAGAGGGCGCTGATGCCGAGCCCGCGCGCCGAGCGGGCGCCGAAGCCCCACGCCTCGTAGACCGTCATCCGGCGGCGGACGTGGACGGCCACCTCGCGCAGGGTCTGGGCCTGGAGGGCGGGCAGGACGAGGTCGTCCCAGGTGGCGGCCGGCTCGATGCGCTCGGCGAGGTCGGCGAGGCGGGGGCGGGCCTGGGTGCGGCACGCCTCCCAGAGGCGCCCCCCGAGGTCGCCGGCGTCCTCCGTGGCGGCGGCGAGACGGCAGGCGGCCTCGATGGCGGCCGGGGTCAGGTCGAAGTGGCCGGCGAGGCGGTCGATGTGGCCGTTGAGGGCGGCGGCGCGGTCTTCCAGGAAGGTGCTCCAGAGCGTCCGCTGCTCGGCCGCGCTCGGTTTGCCCGGCTCGAACGTGACGGAGGGCCGGTGGTCGAGGAGGAGGCGCTCGGGGGTGGCTACGAAGAGGGCACCGCCCGTGGTCTGGAGGAACTGGACGAGCCGGGGCTCGGGGCGGGCCTCCCCGGAAGCCGCCGCGTCGGCGTCGATCAGGAGGGCGCTGCGGCTCAGCACGGCCTCCCGTTCCCAGAGCCGCATCAGCACGTCGAGGTCGTGGGGGCCGGCGGGCAGGGCGTGGGCGGGCAGCACGTGGAGCCGCAGCCCGAGGCGCGCCGTCGCGGCGGCCGCCACAGCCCGCTTGCCCGCCGCGGCAGCGCCGGTGAGCTGCACCACGGGCATTGGCCCCTCCACCCCGCGCCATACGGCCGCCACCGCCTCGGCGAGGGCCTCCTGCGACGGGGCGAGGTGCCCGTCCTCGAACGGCACCGGCTCGACGAAGCCCGCCAGGTGGGCGTCCAGGCTGTACAGGCCCGCCAGGTAGTGCAGCACGCGCTCGTCGATCCGCAACGGGCTTTCGACGAGGCGCGCGCCGGTGCCGACCTCGACGAGGCGCCAGCGGCGCAGCGGCGCGCCGGGCGTGAGCGCGCTCCAGTGGGCCTCGGGCAGGGCGGCCAGCGCCAGCGCGAACGTCGGCGCCTCTCCTCCCTGCGGCATCGAGCCTACGAGCGCCGCGAAGGAAGCCTCCAGCTCGACGCCGGCACACAGCACCAGCACGCTGCGCTCGAACGGAGACAGGTTGAACGCGCCGCACACGGTGTCGAGCGCGGCGGGGGCCGGCAACAGGGCGGCGGCCTCGGCGAGCGCGCGCGAGGCGGCCCCGTCGTCCGGCGGCCCGGCGGCCCCGGCGTGGCGCTCCAGGTGTGCGCGCACGCCCTGCACCGCCGCCGTCAGGTAGCGCTGGTTGGCCTCGGCCCAGGGATATGCGGTGGCCGGCGTCATGGGAGGGTCAGCGCGGGCGTCACGTAGTAGCCGAAGTTGGGATCCGCCTCGTTCGTCTCGACGTCCAGCATCGTCTCGGCGCCGCTCACCTGCACGCGCAGCAGGTAGGTACCGGGCTCGACGCCGCGCACGGCGAACGCCACGGTGTCGGTGACGGCGTCGCGCGCGGCCGCGTCGAAGCGGTAGGCGAAGCCCGGCCCGGTGGCCGGCCGATCCCCGACCTCGGTAAACTCGTTGAGTAGCAGTTCCACGCCCTGCTCCGGCTCGACGTCGGGCGTCAGCACGACGCTCACGGTGGCGGCGACCGTGCCGTCGTCGGGGTCCACCGCCACGTCGTCGGTGCTGACGTCGTAGTTGCCGCCGGTCTGGGTGATGCGGGGGCGCAGCACGAGCGGGGCGATGTTGGAGGTGGCGCCGCCGTCGTAGAGCACCTGCACGCCGAGCACGCCGGCCCGCAGGGCGGGATCGGTCAGCGCTACCTGCACCGTGTCCGTGCGGGCCGTGCCGGGGACGGGCTGGAGGTCCCCGACGACGCCCACGCGGATCCGGTCGATGCCGCCCCCGAGTTGCCGCCCGCGCAGCACCACGGTGTCCCCCATCGCGATGGGGTCTCGGGCGCCCGTCGCCGCCTCGACCGATTCGATGACCGCCTGCCGGAACGGGGCCACGCCGATGACGCGCTCGCGCACCGGCAGCGCCCGGCGCGGCGTCTCGTCGGCCTCCAGCAGCACGACCGTCGCCAGGTAGCCCATCGAGAGCGTGTAGGGCGTCTGGAGCATCACCGACCAAAGCTTCGAGAGCTCTTCGAGGTTGAACGGCAGCGGCGTGAACTTGACGCGTTCGACGTCCTCGGCGAGGTCGGACGGGAGGAGGAAATGGTTGGGATCCTCCTGCTCGGCGGCGTCCAGCGTGGCCTGGATCATGCCGGCGGTGAGGACGGGGCGCGCGTGGATCGCCCGCACGGTGCTGCCCATCAGCCGCTGCGGCTCCATCGTGATCTCGCTGCCATGGAACGTGAGCAGGTAGTGCAGGTCGAGCGCGATGACGGGGCGCTGCACGAGGTGCCCCCCCGAACCGCGCGTGGGGAGGTCGGCATTCCGCCACGCCGCGTTGGGGACGGCCTGGTAGAAGAAGATGTTGACGCCGGGGTCGGGCAACTCCTCGTTGTCCAGGATGGGCCGCGTGGTCGTCACGAGGGCCCCGGCGACGTCGTCGTTGACGGCGGCCTGCAGGAGGTTGCGCAGGGTGGCCGTCACGGTCGCTATGGCGAGGTGGTTGCTCATCGCCGGTCCTCACTGCGCTGCTTCAGGTAGTCGTCGAGCGAGAGAGCCGGGCGGCGCGGGGCGGCGCGGGGCGGCGGCGCCGGGCGCTGCGGAGGCGACACGGCCCGGACCTCGACGCGCCCGATGCGGACGCGGATCACGGGAGGCTCGGCAGCGAGCGCCCGGCGGGCAGGCGGCTCAGGCCGGGGCGGCTCGGGCGCCACACGCGGCCGCACCGGCGGTTCCGAGGGGCGCACGGGCGCACCGGGCGGCTCTGCCCTCCCCTCCGCCCTCCTCGTGCGCTCTGGGGCCACCTCGCGGACCGGAGCCGGCTCGGCCGGGGCCAGCGGAGTGGGCCGCTCGGACCGCCTCGCTGCGGGCACGGGCGCCTCGGCCGGTACCGCCGGTGTGACTTCCGGAGATGCCTGTGGCTGCTCCGGGAGCGCCGGGCGCGCCGGCTCTCCCGGGGTTGTGCGCTGCTCGGCACCCAGCATGGGCGGAACCGGCCGAGGCGATACGGGCGGCCCTTCCGGCGACGACGCTTTCTCCACGGGCCCGGCGGCCTGCTCGTGCGAGGCGCGGGGCTGGACAGCAGGGGGCAGCGCCGCCGCAGGGCTTTCCGCTGCCGGAGCGGGGGCTCCGGGCGCGCGCGCGGGCACCGGCGGATCCGGCGGCGCAGCAGGCGGTGGCGGGGCCGGGGCAGGCTCCACCGCCGGCAAGGGCGGCGGTATCTGCGGCGGCGGCACGACCGTCCGGGGCGCTGCTACCGGCGGAGGCTGCGCCGGGGGGGGAGGGCCGTCCGGCGCGGGAGGAGCCGAAGCCAGGGCCGCCGGCGCCTCCGGTGCGTCGTGCTCCACGGGCGCCGGCTCGAAGGGCGACGGGCGGCGCGGCGCCACGGCCGCCTCGGGGGCGGCCCGGCTGCGTTGCAGAAGCCTGTGCAGATAGTCGCTCATCCGTAAACCAGGTTCAGGTAGGCCTGCCGGCGCCACGCGCTCATCGCCAGGATGTCGGCCTCGCGCCATCCATAGGCGGAAGCCAGCGCGTGCACGTCGCGCAGGGTGCGGCGGCCCCAGGCGTCGATCTCGGCCCAGAAGAACGTGACGATGTCGAACGTGCTCTGCCACGCGTGGGCGCAGGCCGGGCAGGTGAGCGCGAGGCGGACGTCGGCCTGCGGATCGGCGGCCTCCATCTGCGCGGCCACCGCCGCGGCCACCGCGCCGGGCAGCGCGTTTGCGGCCAGCACCGCACCGCCGCGCCGGGCCTCGACCACGCACCGGGCCAGCAGCTGCCCCGCGTCCTCCACGGCGCCGTCGCCCTCGGCGGCCTCCACCAGGTCGCCCGCCGTCGGGAGGCGGAAGCGCACGGCATAGCCGTCGTGCTCTACGGACAGCACCTCCGGCACGTCGTCCGGGGCGTCGGCGCGGAGGCCGTCGGCGGCGAGGTTCAGCTCCAGCGTCTCGCCGCAGGCGGGGCAGGCCACGAGGCTCTCCAAGCGCGGCCCGAAGGTCTGGGCGCGGAGGGCCAGCAGGCAGGCGTCGCGGCGCCCCACCGGGAGGGCCGCCAGCGCCTCCGGGGCTTCGTCCGGCGCGGCGGCCTCCAGCAACAGCACCGCGCGGCGGGCCGGCGCCAGCGTCTGGCCGCGCTCCCAGACGTCGAGCAGGACGGCTGCCGAGAGCGCACGCATGACAGATCCGATCGGGGGGTGAGAGTCAGGGCGCCGCGCGGGGCGGCCCGGCGGCCTCATTCGGGCTCGACGAAGCTGGGCTCGGCGGGCTCGGTGACGTCGTAGTCGCGCTCCCACCCCTCGTTCTCCAGCTTGATGGACTGGATGGCGACGGCATTCCCGCTGGCGTCGAGCTCGGGGAGGGCGGTGTACTCGGAGACCCAGCACCGGTAGACCTTGTAGGCGATGGCGAGCTGCCCGGCCTCGTTGTACATCTCGATGATGACGTCCTTGCGGAAGTCCTTCAGCGAGACCTCGGCGCCGAGCCCCGAGCCCCAGTTCCAGACCTTGTTGGCCCACTGCTCGAACTCGACGTCGTGCGTGACGCCGCGCTCCAGCGTGACGGCCTCGTACTTGGTCTGGCCGGGGGATTTGCGGACGGTGCTCGGGTCGCCGCCCTCGCGGTGCTCGACGGGCTCGGTGGTGCGCGTGAGGGCGCTCACCTTGCTGATGCCGGCCACGTACCGCCCGTCCCACTTGACGCGGAATTTGAAGTTTTTGTAGGGGTCGAACCGCTCAGGGTTCACGCTGAACTGGGCCATGGACGTCCTCCGAAGGTCAGGTCTGGATCTCGCCGGCGATCTGGCTGATCTTGATGATCAGGAACTCGGCGGGCTTGAGCGGGGCGAAGCCGACGAGCAGGTTGACGATGCCCCGGTCGATGTCGTTCTGGGTCGTCGTCTCGGCGTCGCACTTGACGAAGTAGGCCTCGCGGGGCGAGGCGCCCTGGAAAGCGCCCTGCCGGAAGAGGTTGTGCATGAAGGCGCCCACGTTGAGGCGGATCTGCGCCCAGAGCGGCTCGTCGTTCGGCTCGAAGATCACCCACTGGGTGCCCCGGTAGAGGCTCTCCTCGATGTAGAGCGCCAGGCGCCGCACCGGGACGTACTTCCACTGCGAGGCCAGGCGGTCGGCGCCGTCGAGCGTGCGGGCGCCCCAGACCACCCGCCCGGTGACGGGGAACGTGCGGAGGCAGTTGATGCCGAGGGGGTTGAGCTGGCCGTTCTGGCCGTCGGTCATCTTGTAGGAGAGCTCGCGCACGCCGGTGAGCGAGGCCTCCTGCCCGGCGGGCGCCTTCCAGACGCCGCGCTGGGCATCCGTGCGGGCGTAGATGCCGGCCAGCATCCCCGAGGGCGCGAACGTCGCCAGCCGGTTCTCCTGGAGCGGATCCGGCATGCGGACGCGCGGGAAGTAGAGCGCCGAGTAGTCGTCGTAGGTGCCGCGCAGGGTGTCCACGTCGGCAATAGCATCCGTGTGGTCGTTCCAGTCGCCGGGCGGGTCGATGAGGAGGAAGGCGCGGCGGCGCTGGCAGTAGATGCGGGCGGCCTCCCACGCACCGGGGTCCACGTCGTCGTTCTCGTCGAACGAATAGGGCGGGATGACGAGCAGGTTGAACAGGTCGGCGGCGTCGAGTGCGTAGATGCCCTCGCGGTCCGCCTCCAGGTTCGGGCCGGTCGCCACCTCGGCATCGCCGATCGGGCCGCCGTCGTTGCCGTCGATGTTGAAGGCGGTGGTGGCGTCCTGGGGGCGCGAGGTGTAATCCGTGTTCGTCACGCGCACGAGGTCAGACTCTTCCTCCAGCACCGTGTTGAGGTA
>JAWWAN010000132.1:0-8309 GCA_033721675.1 Rhodothermales bacterium
CGGGAGCCGCCCGTGTGGCTCGCCGTCCGCCCCGTCGACGCCTTCGCGCTGCCTCCCGAGAGCCGGGGCGACACCCTCGTCTACGGCCTGGGCGTGCGCGCCTTCGTCGAGACCCTCCTCGGCGAGCCGCCCCCCCACGCGCTCGGCCCGCTGCCCCCGCTGCGCGCCCTGCCCGACTCCCTCGCCGGCGACGCGCTTCACGCCTTCCAGATCCACTTCCCCGTCTCGATCCCCTACGGCGACGCCAACCGCCTCCTCACCGATGCCCTCGCCGGCCGCGACCTGCCCGTGCACGACGACGTCGCCCTCCGCCTCGACGGCGTCGCGCTCTACGGCTCGGCCGACACGCTCGTGGCCCGGATCGACTTCCGCGCGCGGCTCGCCGAGGACCGGTTCCGCACGCGCGGCCGCATCTTCCTCACCGGAACCCCTACCTACGACCCCTCCGCCCGCAGCATCCGGGTCGATGGGTTCGACTACGACGTGCACTCGCAGCACGCCCTGGCCGAAGCCGCCGACTGGTTCTTCCGGAACGACGTGCTCGCGCAGGTGCGGGGCCGCCTCGTGCTGCCCCTCGCCGACCGGCTGGCCGACGCACAGGCGCGCCTCCAGGAAGCCCTGACCGCGCGCGCCGTGGGCCGCCACATCCTCCTCGACGCCCGCATCGACACCATCGCGCCGGGCCGGCTGTACCTGGTGGAGGACGGCATCACGCTGGACGTGACGGCGCGCGGGCGCCTCACCGCGCGCGTCCAGGCCCTCGATGCCATCGGCCGCCGCGACTCGACCCGGGCGCCCGCCGGGGGATGACGGGGAACCCCCTCTTCCTTCCCTGCCGTGCCGGTGCGTATCTTCACGTCCCCACCGCGCAGCCTGACGCCCTCCATGCCCACCTATTCGCCCATCTGGACGGAGTCCTTCGAGGTACGCACGTTCGAGACGGACGCCGGGGGGCACGTCTCGTTTCTGGCGCTCTGCAACTACTTCCAGGAAGCCGCCGGCAAGCACGCCCACAGCTACGGCGTGGCCGTAGACCAGCTCCTGCCCGAGGGCAAGACCTGGGTGCTGGCCCGCCTCCACATCTGCATCGACGCCTACCCGGACTGGACGGACGTGGTGACCGTCGAGACGTGGCCCTCCGGGGTGCAGGGGCTCTTCGCCATCCGCGAGTTCCAGTTCCACAGCGGCGGCGCCGTCATCGGCTACGGCACCAGCGCGTGGCTCGTCATCGACCTGAACCGGCGGCGGCCGGTGCGCGTCGAGCAGCTGCTGAGCCACGTCGCCCCGCCAGACCGGCCCCGCACCATCGAGGATGCCTTCCCGCGCCTGCCCGTCCCGGAGCGTGTGGACCATGCGCGCAGCTTCCACGTGCGCTACAGCGACCTCGACCTGAACCAGCACGTCAACAACGTGCGCTTCGCCGAATGGGCCTTCGAGAGCGTGCCGGACGAGGTGCTCCACGGCGCCGTGCTGCGCGAGATCGAGCTGCAGTACCGCGCCGAGGCGACGTTCGGCGACCTCGTGATGGTGGAGGCGCAGTGCACGAACGGCGCCGACGCGCCCCGCTTCCGGCACCGCCTCGTCCGCGACGCCGACGGCCGCGACCTGGCCGTGGCCCGCACCCGCTGGTCGCCGCGCGCCGGGGCTGCGGAGTAAGATACCCGGGTGAAGGCGAGCGCGAGCGAACGGTGCAGCCACGCGCGGCCCGCGAGGGGTGTTGTCAGGAACTATACAACCGACTCAGCAGCGCGCCCTTCAGAACCGAAGCGACACCCCGAGGTGGGTCAGCAGCAGATCGGTGCGAGAGCGCGACGGCGTGAAGAATACGGCCCCGTCGTCGCGCACGATGTCGCCTTCGCGCAGGTACTCAGCAGGGGTGCCGAAGAGGTAGCGGGCGCCGGCCTGGACCTCGATGCCGCGCACCTCGCTGCGGCCCTGCGGCCGGTAGACCGGCACGGTCAGGCCGCCGCCCACGCCATAGCTGAGCGCCACGTCGTCGAAGTTGGTATGCGAGATCCCGTCGCCGTAGCCGGTCGGGATGGAGGTGTTGGTGGCGAGGTATTTCAGGCCGAAGAGGCCGTCGGCATAGGGGCGCAGGGCGCCCAGATCGGGCTGGAGGCGGAAGAGCAGGTGGGCGAGCCCGATGGTATTGCTCGTGGTCACGTCCACGCGCACGTCCGGGATGGTGGGGCTGAGCGGCTCCCGGCGGCGTTCGTGGCCGTAGACGAGCACGCCGCCATCCACGCCGAGCCGGACGGGCGAGCGCCCGAGCGCCACCAGCGCCGTGACGTTGGCGCCATAGCCCAGCGCATCGAGTCGATCCGCGAAGTCACCCTGCGGCACGCCGATGGTGAGCGTGGCCGTGCCTTCGGGGCGAAGCTGGGCCGCCGCCGGCGCCGCGAGCGCCGTGCCGAGCACCAGGAGAGCCAGAGACGGTAGCAGGGATCTCATGAGCGTCCTCCGAAAGATTAGACGAAGCCTACCCCGGTCCGCCGCCGCAAAAATTAGTCCCCGCCGCCGTCCACGCCAGAGATCGCGGGAGGCGAGGCCGCACGGCCTTGCGGGCTGGCAGATCCATCGCGGGGACGCCCACCGCCGGGGGCATCGGCGTCTACCGCAGGCGTCACGACGCCGGGGCGTCTGACGCGGTGCGGAGGCGCGTAGGGCGCGCGCGCTCGAAGCGGTCGGCCGTGAACAGGTCGAAGTCTTCGGGATGCGGGCGGCCCAGCACGTGCTCGGCCAGCAGCTGCCCGAACCGGAAGCCGTACCCCATGCCGTGGCCCGTGAACCCGGCGGCCCAGTGGCACCCCGGCAGGCCCGGCACCGCGCCCACCACGGGCAGGTGATCCGGCGAGAACCCCATCGTGCCGCTCCAGCGGTGGCGCACGGCGAGGCCCTGTGTCTGCGGGAAGTGGTGGTGCAGATAGGCTTCGAGGTCCGCCTGCAACGCGGGCGTCGTGGCGTCCTCGTAGCCGACCTCGGCGTCCGCGTGGAGGTGGCGGGCACCGCCGGCCAGCAGCGTGCCGTCCGGGGTCTGGCGGAGGTAGAAATAGCCGTCGTGCGTGTAGGCCGGTAGCTGAAGCCAGCGCGGGGGGCGCGGGACGGTGGCGAGCATCTGCGCGCGGACGGGCCGCACGTAGCGCCCGAGCTCGGGGACGAGCAGCGGCAGGTAGGCGCCGAGGGCGAGGACCACCTGCCCGGCCCAGAGGCGCCGGACGGGTGTCTCCAGCACGTAGCGCCCGCCCGCCTCGTCCAGCGCCACCACGCGGTGCTGCTCGTAGACCGCCGCCCCGCTCGTGGCGGCGAGGTGGCGCACGAGCCGCGCCGGGTGCAGCGCCGCGCCGGACGGCACGTAGAGCGCCCCGTAGAAGCCGCGCCCGACGAGGCGGCGGTTCGTCTCTTCGGGCGGGATGTAGGCCACCGGCGCTCCGTCGGCCCGCATCCAGCGGACGGCCGCTCTCAGGCGCGCGTCTTCGGCCTCGGTGCCGGCCACGGCGAGGCTGCCGCTGGCCTCCAGCGCGAAGACGCGCGGGCGCAGCTCGGAGGCGATGAGGTCGCGGTTCTGGCGCGTGAAATGCCACAGGCGGCGCGCCCGCTCCGCGCCGTACCGCTCGCGGTCCGTCACATAGTCGAACGCGGCGCCCTGGAGCAGGAAGCCGGCGTTGCGCCCGCTGGCGCCGCTGGCGAGCCGCCCACCCTCGACGAGCGCCACGCGCAGCGCCGGCCGGAACCGCCGCAGCCAGTACGCCGTGGCGCACCCGATGATGCCGCCACCCACGACGGCTACGTCGCAATCGGCGTCGGCCTCGCGATCGTTCCGTTGCCAGAAGGAAAGGGTCATTTCACGCGTTGACGTCGACGACGATGCGACCACGCACGCCGCCCTGGATGATCTCCTCGCACATCGCCGGCACCTGATCCAGATGGATGACGCCGCCCAGGATCAGGTCGGCGGCCTCCTTGGGGAGGTCCCACGAGAGCCGCTTCCAGGCTTCGCAGCGCTGGTCGTAAGGGGCCGTGTTCGAGTCGATGCCCAGCAGGGCCACGCCGCGTAGGATGAACGGGTAGACGGTGGTGTGCAGCTCGTGCCCACCGGCATTGCCACAGGCCGCCACGGCGGCGTGCCGGCCGAGCTGGCTCAGCACCGCCGCCAGCGTCGCCCCGCCCACGGTGTCGACCGCGCCGGCCCAGCGGGCGGACTCCAGCGGGCGCTGCGGCCCCTCGCCCAACTCGTCGCGCGGGAGGATGCGGGCGGCGCCGAGGCGTTCGAGGTACGCATAGGCATCCTCGCTCCCGGACGAGGCCACGACCGTGTAGCCGAGGTTCGCCAGGAGCGCCACGGCGAAGCTGCCCACTCCGCCCGAGGCGCCCGTCACCACGACCTCGCCGTGCTCCGGCGTGAGGCCGCGTTCTTCGAGCGCCATCACGGCCAGCATCGCCGTGAAGCCGGCCGTGCCCACCTCCATCGCGCGCAGCGGGGTCATCGACTCCGGCAGGCGCACCAGGTACTCGGCGGGCACCCGCTGCTGCTGGCTGTAGCCGCCCCAGAACCGCTCCCCCAGCCCGCCGCCGGTGAGCACCACCAGATCCCCCTCGGAGAACCGATCCACCGCCGACTCCTCGACGCGCCCGACGAGGTCGATCCCCGGCACGAACGGGAAGTCGCCCCGGATGATCTTGCCGCGCCCGGTGACGGCCAGCCCGTCTTTGTAGTTGATGCTGGAGAAGAGCACCGAGACCAGCACTTCGCCCTCGGGGAGGGCGTCGCGGTCGAGGCGGCGCACCGCGGCCGTCAGCGTGCCGCCGGCGTGGTCGAGGACGAGGGCGTTGAACATGAGGGGATCCGGATGAGGAGCGGGGGGCGGGCAAGATACGATACGCTGCGGACCTCGTGCGGCCGGGCGGGGTGGTAATGCGGGGATGGTTGCAACTTACTGAAAATCCTCCGTCTATTAAGGGACACGTACTCTCCTCGGGACCGATCCGTGCCCGCCATGGCCGCCACCAATCCGTACGGAGCCGCACCGCCGCTGCGCGCGTTGCTGGGCTCCTATGCCGTCCGCATCGAGCTGGGGCTGGCGCTGAGCCTGCTGCTGGTCACGCTGTGCTTCCATCTACCGTGGGACGTCCCGCTGAACGTCATCGGGTGGCAGGTGGTGCCGGGCTTCGACCAGCCCGTGCTCGAAGCCATCGACCTGCAGCGCCGCCCCGCCGAGCAGCCCGGCGACGGCACCCCGGTGACCCGCTTCGCCGCGGCCGTAGAGCCGGCCGCGCCGGCCGAGGACGAGAGCGCCGCCGACGAAGTCCCGGAGGAGGAGCCCCTGCCCACGCCCCCCATGGAGCGCCTGAAGGCCCGCCAGGCCGTGCTCGACTTCGCCGAGCAGCAGCCCGAGATCGTCGGGGGGCTGGCCGCCTACTACATCCACATCGAGTATCCGGAAGAGGCCATCGCCCAGAACATCCAGGGGCGGCTCCTGCTCACCTTCGTCGTCGAGCCCGACGGGTCGACGAGCGACGTCCAGGTGCTGCGCTCGCTCCATCCGCTGTGCGACTCGGCGGCGGTGCAGGCCCTGCGGCGGACGCACTTCGCGCCGGGCCGCCAGAACGGCGAGGCGGTGCGCGTGCGGATGCGCCTCCCGGTCACCTTCCGCATCATCGACCCGGCGCCGGACTCGTCGGCCACGGCCCCCGTCGCCGAGGGGATGCAGTGATCGCTACCACGTCCTGCCCTCGCGCTCGGCATCGTGCCGTGCGCGCTGGCTGAGCACGTCGCCGTCCTCGCCGTCGTCCGCCTCGGGGTCGTAGGGCGTGAGCGTACCCAGCGGGACGGTCTCGCCGCGCAGGTAGGCGTCCCAGCGGTCGTCCGCGCGGCTGCTGGCGTCGGTGCGGCGGAAGCGGGCCTCCCGGCCGTCCTCGCGCACCTGCAGTTCCCCTTCGAGCGCGCGCGTGCGGCCGAAGAATCCGTCGCCGCGCCACGCCATGAGCAGCACGATGCGGTAGGTGCGGGTGAGGCGGTTGAAGTGCCAGTCTTCGATGTAGACGCGGGCGCGGTCGTCGTCGCGGTCTACGCGGAGCCGGTCCAGGAGGGCGCGGCTGGCTTCGCGGGCGAGGTGGCGCACCTCGCGGCGGCGCAGCACGGGCGTCTTGTCTCGCACGCGCTTGTCCACCGTGGCGAGGCGCACGGGGGGCTGCCCCTCGAAGCCGGCATGGACCTCGATGTGCACGTCCGCCTCCTCGCCGTCGAGCAGGCGGGCGCGGAGGCGGAAGGCGAAGTCGTCGTAGCCGTCGTAGCGCGAGAGGTCGAACCGGCCCTCGGGGCCGTCGAGGGGCACGCGCACGGCCTCCTCGTCGGCATCGCCCACATAGGCGAGCAGATAGCCGGCCGGCGGGGGCACGCCCGCGAGGGCTTCCCAGGCGTCGTCGCGGCCGAAGACCTGGCGCTCGGCGCGCAGGCCCAGGGCGTAGCGGCCGCGCTCGAACGAGCCCGGCTCGGGGTATGTGATCCGGGGGTCGAGCTGGAGGCGCTTGGGCGAGGCGGCGAGCCCCTGCTGCTCGCACAGCCGCCCGTCCTCGAACTGGCCGCACACCTCCACGAGGATCGGCTCGCGGTCGCCCAGGCGGGCATCGGGGACGACGACGAGCGGGCCGGGGCCGGCGAAGAGGGTGTCGTAGGCGGCGTTGAAGAGGTAGACCGAGGTGTCCGCCGGGGCCGCCGCGGTGGCGCCGAAGAGCCCGGCGCGGCCGAAGCGGACGTCCACGGCGAGCGTGTCCCACCCCCGATGCTGCACCGTCAGGGCAGCCGTGTACGGGTTCGCGTCGCCGCCGCAGGCGCCTGCCGTCACCCCCAGCAGCAGCACTGCGGCGAGCCTGCCGATGCGTTGCGCCATCACGACGAAGTCCCTCCGATGTGCCGATCCTGCGGTGCCGGGCGGGCGCCCGGCGTCTTCTGGCCTATCCATCCACACGCAAATAGTTCGCCGGGGTTGCAGCTTTTCTACGCCTCCGCCCCCGGCACCAGGCCCCGCGCGTGCGCCCGGAAGATCGCCGCCTGGTGGATCCCGTGGACGATGCCCCCTTCGTCGGCGAGGCGGAGCAGGGAAGCCGGGTCGGTCTCGCGCACCGCGATGGCCTCGCTGGCATCCAGCAGCTGGGCGTGTTCTCGGCGGGCGCCCCGGGCGGCGAAGAAGTAGGCATGGTTGGTCTGCTTGCTCGGGTTGGGCGCGCAGCGGCCCAGGGGCGTCCACGCATCGGCCACGTACCCGGTCTCCTCGCGCAATTCGCGCCGGGCGGCCATCAGCGGCGTCTCGCCCGCGTCGATGATGCCCGCCGGCAGTTCCAGGCTCACCTGCTCGATGCCGTGGCGGTACTGCTCGACGAGCACCACCCGCCCCGCCTCGGTGAAGCACAGCACGCACGTCCAGTCCGGATATTCGACGACGTGAAACTCCTCGATCTCCGTGCCGTCTGGCTGGCGGACGTGGTCCGCGCGGAGACGCATCCACGGGCGCTCGAGCAGGTACTGCCGGTAGAGCACGATCCAGGGGCGCAGCATCACGGCGAAGGGGTGGCGGGGAGGATGACGGTCGGAGGTAGGGGGGTATGGGGGTTAGAAGGTACGACGTCCCAGGGTCATTCGGTGTATGGGTTGCGTACGACCCTCCTCCCTTCTTACCACCTCCCCTTCCTCCCCTCCTCCCCCCCGCCGTCCGGGGAACGACGGCGGCGGGCGGCTCGTCTAAATCGGTACCTTCGCGCACCCGCCGGCCCGGCCGGCCGGAAGCGCTTTCTGCCGCACTTCCATGCACCTCAAGACCCATACATGACGATGGCTGATCCCCAGGTTCTGGCGCATCCCGGCGCCGAAACGGCCGAAGACTTCCTCCCGATCAACGGCACCGACTACGTCGAGTTTTACGTGGGCAACGCCAAGCAGGCAGCCCATTATTACCAGAGCGCCTTCGGCTTCCAGATCGTCGGATACCGCGGCCCCGAGACGGGGCACCGGGAGGCCGCCAGCTACCTGCTCCGGCAGGGCAAGATCCGCTTCGTGCTCACCACCGCGCTCTCGCCGGACTCCCCCATCGCCCGGCACGTCCACGAGCACGGCGACGGCGTGCGCGACATCGCACTCTGGGTGGACGACGCCGCGCACGCGTTCCACGAGACCGTCGCCCGCGGCGCCACGGCCGTGCGCGAGCCCGAGGTGCTCGAAGACGAGCACGGCCGCGTCAAGATCGCGGCGATCGCCACCTACGGCGACACCATCCACTCGTTCGTCGAGCGCGCGGCCTACGACGGCCTCTTCCTGC
>JAWWAN010000133.1:0-8199 GCA_033721675.1 Rhodothermales bacterium
GACACGAAGAATCTCAGCAGACCGAGTCCTTCGCTCCATCACCCCGCAAAAATCGACCATCGCCGATCCAAAAAAGAACTACAGCCGCGCCGTCAGCGCCAGCAGCTCGTCCGCATGGAAGGGCTTGGCGAGGTAATCGGTGAAGCCCATCTCGAGGAAGCGCTCGCGGTCGCCGGGGAGGGCGTAGGCGGTGATGGCCACGACGGGGACGTCGCGGTAGGCCGGCATCGCGCGCAGCTCGCGCAGCACATCGGCGCCGTTGGGGCCCTGGCCGAGGTTGATGTCCATCAGCACCAGGTCGAACTCGCTGTTGAAGGCCCGCAGGAGGGCGTCTTCGGCCGAGCCCACCGCCGTCACCAGGCAGTCTTCTTCGAGCAGGTTCTCGATCAGGAAGCGCGTGTTCTCGTTGTCTTCGACGAGCAGCACGCGCGTCTTGCGGAGGCCCTGGAGGAGGACGGCGGGGGGGCTGTGCGGTGCCGGGGCGGGCATCACCTCGGCGCGCTCGGCGCGGGGGAAGCGGACCGTGAAGATGCTGCCCCGGCCCTTCTCGCTCTCCACCGCAATCGTGCCGTCCATCAGCACCACGAGGCGGCGCGTGATGGACAGCCCGAGGCCGCTGCCCTCGTGGGTGCGGCTGAAGCCGGACGACTCCTGCCGGAACTCGTCGAAGAGGTGCGGCATGAAGTCCGGGTCGATCCCCACACCGGAGTCCTGCACGCTGACGCTGACGCTCTCGGCGTCGGCGTCGACGACGACGAGGACGCCGCCTTCGTCGGTAAACTTGAGCGCGTTGCCGATGAGGTTGTGGAGGATGCTCGACAGGCCGCCCCGGTCCAGGCGGGCGCGCACGCGGGCGGCGGCGGGCTCGACGCGCAGCTCCAGCTCCAGGTCGCGCTGTTGCGCCTGGTTCAGGAACAGCGGCACGACCGCGCGGACCTCCTCGGCCAGCACGAGCGGCTCCAGCTCCATCTCCACGCGCTGCGCCTCCAGCTTCGCCAGGTCCAGCACGGAGTTGAGCGTCTCCTTGAGGCGCTCCCCGCTCGACTCGATGAGCTGGGCGTACTTGCGGTGCTTGCCCTGCACCTGCCGCGCCAGCAGCGAGGCGAAGCCGATGATGCCGGTAAGCGGCGTCCGGATCTCGTGGCTCATGTTGGCCAGGAACGCACTCTTGGCACGGTTGGCCGCCTCGGCCGTCAGCTTGGCCTCGCGCAGCGTCTGCTCGTGCTGCTTGCGCCGCGTGATGTCTTGCACGAAGCCGGCATACTTCTGCTCGCCACCGAGCGTGAACGTGCTCAGCGCGAGGGAGAGGGGGAACGTGGTGCCGTCCTGGCGCCGCCCGACGATCTCGCGGCCGTTGCCGGTGAGGTGCCACGGGGGGGGTGCCTGCCCGTCGCCCTCGGGCGTGGCGGGCGTGCCGGCCAGCAGCATGCGGACGTTGTGCCCCAGCACGGCGTCCGCCCGGTAGCCGAACATCTGCTCGGCGGCCCGATTGAACGTCTCGATGCGGCCGTCGGCGTCGGTGACGAGGATGCCCTCGGCACTCGTCTCCAGGATGATGCGCTGGCGGTGGGCGCGCTCCTCCAGCTCCTCGAACTGCGCCTGGATCTTGCGCGCCATCGTGTCGAACGTGCGGGCGAGCAGGCCGATCTCGTCCTTCCGGCGCACGGGCAGCTCCAGGGGCGCGTCGTCGGCGTCGGCGGCGGGGTCCCCCACGTGCGCGGCGGCGCGGGTGATCTGGCGGATGGGGCGGGTCAGGTATTGCGAGACGACGAGCGCCAGCGCGATGCCCCAGAGCGCGAAGAGGACGGTGATGAAGACGCTCCGGTTGCGGACCTGCGTGACGCCGTCGAGGATGGTGGCGCGCGGCGAGGTGGCGCCGAGGACGAGGTGTTGCGAGGTGGCTTCGTCGTAGAACGGCACATGCTCGAAGTAGGAGAGCACCTCCGCCTCGGTCTCTACGCTCGGCTCGGCCGTCGCGCCGGCCCGCAGGGCCTCCCACCAGGGCGCCAGGTTGGGGAAGGCGTCCGGCAGGCGCGCCCTGCGCGTCGAGTCTTCCGGCAGCAGGAAGTCGCCGTTGCTGACGGCGAGGTAGAGGCTCGTGCCCTCGGCGGCCAGCGGCGGCAGCGTCCGCAGCACGTGCCGGAAGTCGAGCGCGATGACGAGCGCCCCGTAGACCGTGCCCCGCGCGTCGTAGACGGGCGTGGAGACGTACAGCACGGGGGCCGTCTCGCCATGGATCTCCTGCGGCTCGATCTCGGAGAAATGGACCGAGCCGGGCGAGAGGGCGAGGGCCGCGCGGTAGAAGGCCGCCTCGGCGAGGTCCTGCCGCTCCTCCCACGGGACGCGCCGCGACGCACCGTCGGCCGTGCGCTCGACGCGGACGACCTCGCGGCCCGCCTCGCCGACGAAGAGGATGCGGAGGAACGACGGCCGGTTTTGGAGGAAGACGTCGAAGTTCTCGATCATCTGCGCGGACCACTCGCGGTCGCTCAGGTTGGTCCGCCGGTCCAGGCGGCCGTCGCGGCGGCTGATGAGCGGGCCGCCGCTGGCGCGGACGATGCCCTGCACGGGCGGCGTCTCGGCCAGGTAGCGGATGTCTTCGCGCAGGGCTTCGCGGCTGGCCGAGAGGCGCACCTCGGCCATCTCGACGGTGTGCTCGAGGCGGTTCGTCGAGGCGTCGATGAGGGCTTCCCGGGCTCCCCAGAAGACGAGGAAGCCGACGGCAGCCGCCGCCGCGAGCACGAGCAGCGAGAAGATGAGGGTCAGCCGGCTGGCAATGCCTCCTTTCATGCCTCCGTCCAGGTCAGTCTGCTGAGAGCGCGCCCGGCCGGGCGCGGGGTGGCGTGGCTGAGGCGGTCATGACCGCGACCGCGTGGGCTGGTCGGCGTCCGGGCGGCTCCGGTCGCCGAGGAGCGCGTGCGTGGCGTCCATCAGCTGGTCGAACGTGAACGGCTTGAGCAGGAACGCCTCGGCGCCCAGCGCCAGGCACCGCTCACGGACCGATTCGCGGGCGTCGGCCGTAATGAACATGAACGGGATGCCGCCGGTGTCGGGGTCGGCACGCAGCGCCTCGAAGATGTCGATCCCGCTGAGGCGCGCCAGGTAGAGGTCGCTGACGATGAGGTCCGGCGCGTGCTGCCGGGTCAGTTCGAGGGCGTGCTCGCCGTCAGGGGCCGTGATGACGTCGAGTCCTTCCGCCTCGTACATCACCTCGATACACTCGCGGATGGTCGGATCATTCTCGATCACGAGTGCTTTCTTTCGCATCGCAGCCTGCATACGTCGTAGGGCGGCGGCGGTCCGTCCGGAGGGTGGGCTGGCGGTCATACTCCCAACGTACGAAAAAGATTTGACCCGGGCGGACGGGCGCGGCGCGGCCTGCTCTGTGTGCCTCTGCCGGTTAGCCTCCGTGCGGGCGGCCCCGTTCCCAACCCCATCCAGCCTCTTGTTCGATGCAGGCACTCCTCGTCATCGACGTACAGAACGATTTCTGCCCCGGTGGGGCCCTCGCCGTGCCCGGCGGCGATGCGGTCGTGCCGGTCATCAATGCGCTCGCCGAGCGCTTCGACCACGTGGTGCTGACCCAGGACTGGCACCCGCCCGGCCATCGCTCGTTCGCCTCGGCCCACCCGGGCAAGCAGCCGTTCGAGACCACCGAGATGACCTACGGCACGCAGGTGCTCTGGCCCGACCACTGCGTGCAGGGGACGCCCGGCGCCGCGTTCCACCCGGATCTGGATGCCGTCGTCCGAGCCGAGTTGATCCTGCGCAAGGGCTTTCGCCCCGCCATCGATTCGTACTCGGCCTTCTTCGAGAACGACCACGAGACGCCCACCGGGCTGGCCGGATACCTCCGCGAACGCGGCATCCGCACGCTCTATCTGGCTGGCCTCGCCACGGACTTCTGCGTCGCGTGGTCTGCGCTCGACGGGGCCCGGCTGGGCTTCGCGGTGCACGTCGTCGAGGATGCCGTGCGGGCCATCGACACCGACGGCTCGCTGGCCCGGGCCTTCTCTGACCTGGATGCTGCCGGCATCCCGCTCGTGGAATCCGGCGGCGTCGAGGCGCGCCGGTGAGTCATTCGGACAGGATGGTGAGGTAGGCGGCCCAGGGGCCGACGTCCTCGGCATACCGGCGCGCCATCGTGCGGGCGATCTGGCGGAGGTGCCCGAGGTCGTGGACCGTCCACGTCGCCAGGAGCTCGCCGAGCGTGACGGCGCCCAGCTCCGGGTGAAGCCCGGGGAGCGCGAAGTCGTCCGGCGTGAGGCGCCACCCGCGCAGCGTCTCCAGGTTGTCTGCGCGGAGCGCGGCGAAAGTATCGAGGAGGTCGCCGAGCGTCTTGCCGCGCGACGCCTCGAACATGGCGGTCCGGTCGAAGGGGTCGAAGGCGCGGTCCGGGCCGTGGGTGCGGATGCGCGTGGCCCGCGCGATCCAGTCGGTGCGTTCGCCGTGGAGGAGGTGGCCCACCACGTCGAAGGGGCTCCACGTGCCGGGGCCTTCATCGGCGCGCGTCCAGGCCTCGGGGAGGCCGCGCAGCCAGGCGTCGAGCACGGCGGGCGTGCGCCCGAGGAGGGCGAGTGCGTCGTCGAGGTCGAAGTGCATCGGGCGGAGGAGGGCGGTTTCGAGGGGGAACGTACGGGCAAGATACGCCCGGCGTGCAACAGACCGAGCGGCCGGCTAGATTCCTATGCGCTCCCGTCCGTCGATCCTGACCGATGTACTCGATGACTCGTCGCTGGAGGCCCGTTGCGGGGATGGTGGGGCTCGTGCTGGTAGCCTTCGGGTGCGGCTCAGGGGAGGGGCCGGACGGCGAGCAGCTCGCGCGGACCCACTGCTCCGGCTGCCATGCCTTCCCGGAGCCCGCGCTGCTGGACCGGGCCGGATGGGCCGGGGTGCTGCCAGAGATGGGGCATCGCCTCGGGGTGTACCCCACCACGCCCCGAGACAGCCTGATCACACCCCTCATAGCGCACGCCATAGACCCCACGCCCATCTACCCGCCGGCGCCGGCGGTGACGCCGGCGGAGTGGGCCGCGCTCCGGGCCTACTACCACGCGGCCGCCCCGGAGACGCTGGAGGCCGCGCCTCGCAGGCAACCCACCGAGACGGGCCTGCCGGGCTTCGAGGTGCTGGTCCCCGGCCTTCGCTTCGACCCCCCCCTGACGACGCTGGTCGCGGTCGATGAGACGGACGGGGTGTTCTACGTCGGGAACTACGGACGGCAGAGCCGGCTGCTGGCGCTGGACCGGGCCGGCGGCCTCGTGCATCAGTACGCGCTGCCGGGGGCGCCGGTGGCCGTGGCCCGAGACGGGCGCCGGCTGCTGGTCCTGGTCGTCGGGCGGGGGCCGGAACCCTCCGAGGCCTCCGGCGGCCAACTCCTCTCCATCGAGGAACCCGGCGGCACGCCCCGCCTCCTGATCGGCGGCCTCAAGCGCCCCGTAGACTTCGCCGTGGGCGACCTCAACGACGACGGGCGGGCCGACCTCGTGGTTTGCGAGTTCGGCCATCAGGCGGGGGCGCTGGCCTGGTACGAGCACCGTGCGGACGGCACCTACCGGCGCCGCGTGCTCCATGCCGCGCCCGGAGCCGTCGAGGCCGCCATCCACGATCTCGACGGCGACGGGCGGCCGGACATCGCCGCGCTGATGGCCCAGGGGGACGAAGGCTTCGACGTCTACTACAACCGGGGGGGCGGGCTGTTCGAGCGCCGCCGGCTGCTGCGATTCCCGCCCGTGTACGGCTCGAATCACTTCGAGCTGGCCGACGTCGACGGGGATGGCCACACGGACCTGCTCTATGTGAATGGCGACAATGCCGACTATTCGCCCCTCCCCAAGCCCTATCACGGCCTCCACCTCTTCCTCGGGACGGCGGACGGGCGCTTCCGCGAGCGCCTCTTCCTCCCCCTCCACGGCGCCGTCGCCGCGCGCGTGGGGGATTATGACGGCGACGGCGACGCGGACCTCGCCGCCATCGCCTACTTCCCTGACTATGCGCGCGCGCCGGACGACGGGTTCGTCTTCTTCGAGAACCAGGGCGCGCTCACCTTCCAGGCCCGGACGTTCGAGGATGCCCGGCGGGGCCGATGGCTCGCCCTCGACGACGGTGACTTCGACGGGGACGGCGATGCCGATCTGCTGCTCGGCTCCAATATCGGGTTCGCCCCGCGCGGCGACGCGACCGGCCTCTACGCCCGCTGGGCCGAGGCGGCGCCGTCGTTTCTCGTGCTGCAGAACCGGGCCACCGACCGGGCGGGCCGCTGACCGGGCGGGTCCGGTCAGCGCAGGCGCCGCCAGCGCTCTTCGAGGTGGAAGGACGAGTCGATGGCGCCGCTGTGGATCCAGACCGAGTCCCCTTCGAGGCGCGCGTCGAAGGTCAGCCGCCGGCCCTCGCGCACGCGGAGCGTGTCTGAGTGGTATTCGATGATCTCGGTATAGGTGCCGCCGGAGTAGGTGTAGCGCCCGCCGCCGGCGAAGGCCCCCAGCTCGTTCGGGCGGCCGAAGGCAAAGTGCCCGTCGGAGAGGATCTTCTTCTGAGGGATGGACATCGTGATGGTCGTGTCCGGCGTGGTATACGTTCCTTCGACCATCACCCAGGCGCCTTCGAGGGGATCTGCGCGCGGGGCGTCGGGCTCGGTGGCGCAGGCGGCGATGCCGAGGCCGAGAAGCAGGATGCCAGAGCACAGGCGGATCATAGCGGGCCTCCTCGTCTTGTGCCAGGGGACCTATCTATGATAGACGCGCCTCACGCTGGAAACAAAGGTGAGCCGCTACGAACCTGTAACGGGGGTGGCCGTGCGGCCGTCGGAGGGCGGTTCAGGCGGCCGCGATCAGCCGGTCTGCGGTGAGGATGCGGCCCAGGCGCCGGAAGGCGGTGTCGAGCGCATCGAGCGCGCCGGACGCCTGCACCGGGCGGTCTGCCGCGCCGGCCCGCTCCAGCCCCTCGCAGCACCGGGCGAGGTCGTGCAGGCCGAGGTTGAGGCAGCTGCCCTTGAGGCTGTGCGCCGCGTTCGTGAGGGCGACGGGGTCGCCGTCGTCCAGCGCCGTCCGCTTGGCGGCGAGCGACTCCTCGCTGTGGGTGATGAACGTGTGCATCAGGCTCTCGATCAGCTCGGGGTCGTCGGCGGCGCCGAACTCGTCGAGCCGGGCGCGGATGCACTCGACCAGATGGTGATCCGAGGGGAGGAGCATCGAGAAGGGAGCCGGGGGCTCGGGCGGGGGCGGGGCCGGCTTCCGGTTCAGCCAGCGGGCGATGATCTCTTCGAGGATCTCCCCCTTGACCGGCTTGCTCATATAGTCATCCATGCCGGCCCGGAGGCACGCCTCCCGGTCGCCCTCCATTGCGTGCGCCGTCATCGCGATGACGGGCGTACGCGGTCCGTCGCCCTCGCGGCGGCGGAGCGTGGCGGTGGCGGTGTAGCCGTCCATCTCGGGCATCTGGCAGTCCATCAGCACGAGGGCATAGGCGTGGCGCTCCAGCGCGTCGAGGGCCTCGCGGCCGTTGGCGGCGACGTCTGCCCGGTACCCGAGCCGTTCCAGGTGCCGGATCGCGACGAGCTGGTTGACGGGGTTGTCTTCGACGACGAGCAGCAGCGGCCCCTCGGTGGCGCGCGCCGCCGGCCTGGATTCGGAAGGGGCGGCCCCGTCGGTCCCGTGGAGGGCGGCGCCGAGGCTTCGCATGAGACGACCCGGCGTCAGCGGGCGCACGAGGACGGCGCCCAGGGCGTCGCGCCGTGCGATCGCGTCGGTGCCGGTGGTGCCGAAGGGCGCCAGCCACACCGCCGGCGTGCCGCTGCCGGCCCAGGCCTTGGCGGCGGCGTGGTCGTCGGTGAGAACGACGTCGAACGCGTTGCCGGGGCCGTCGCCGGGGTCGAGCGTCTGGCGGGCATCGACGGCGAGGCCGAACGTGGTGAGCTGCTCGCCGAGGAGGGTGCGCAGCGCCTCCCGGCGGGTCACCAGCAGGGCGCGCGTGCCGTGGAGGGCAGGGCCCGCCGTATCGCCCGCCTCCCGGACGTCGAGGCGGACGGTGAACCAGAACGTCGAGCCGGCCCCCGGGGTGCTTTCCACGCCAATTTCGCCGCCCATCAGCTCGGCGAGCTGGCGCGAGATGGCCAGGCCGAGGCCGGTCCCGCCGTAGCGGCGCGTCGTCGAGCCGTCGGCCTGCATGAAGGGTTCGAACAGCAGCAGGCGTTGCTCCTCC
>JAWWAN010000134.1:0-8186 GCA_033721675.1 Rhodothermales bacterium
AGAGCTCTGCCAGCACGGCGCCGAGGTGGGCGTCGTCGGGGTAGCTCGGCTGCTGCAGGGCCTCCTTCGCCTGCCACGAGTCCGGGCTCCAGCCGGCGGTGAGGGCGGGGGTAGTCATGCTTTCAAAAATAATTGAAAGTCGAGGGTCCGGTGTCTACGCGGCAGCCGGGGGATGGTTCGAGGCCCCGCCCTCGTCGAAATGGACGTCTACCTGCGGGTAGGGGATCGCCAGCCCCTCGGCGTCGAGGTGCTGCTTGGCGGCCCGGATCGTGGCCTGCTTGATGGCGAGGAAGTCTGGCGTGGGCGCCCAGACGCGGACGATCCAGTTGACGGCCGAGTCGCCGAAGCCGTCGAGGACCACCTGGGGGGCGGGGTCGTCCAGGCGGCCCGGCACGGACGCGGCGGCGCGCTCCAGCACGGCGCGCGTGGCGTCGAGGTCGGCCTCGTAGCTGACGCCGACGGGCACGTCGGCGCGGCGGCGCGGATGGTAGGTGAGCGTCTCGATGGTGTTGCCGAAGACCTTGGAGTTGGGCAGCACGATCCGCCGATTGTCGAACGTGTCCATCTTGGTCAGGAACAGGTCGATCTCGGCGATGATGCCCGTCTCGCCGTCCACCTTCACGGTGTCGCCGATCTTGAAGGGGCGGAAGGTGAGCAGCATCACGCCGGCGGCGAAGTTGGAGAGCGTCCCCTGGAAACCCAGCCCGATGGCGAGCCCCGCCGCGCCGATGACCGCCGCGAAGCTGGTCGTCTGGATGCCGAAGAGGCTGAGGGCCGTCAGCACGGCCAGCAGCAGCACGAGCCAACCCGTGATGTTGGCGAAGAAGCGGGTGAGCGTCAGGTCCAGGCGGGTCTTGTTCAGGCTGCGTTCCACGCCGCGCCGCGCGTAGCCCGCCACGATCCACGCGCCGATCATCAGCAGGAACACGCCGATGAGGCGCAGGCCGAACGTCGTGACGAGCGCCGTCACGTAGTCGATGAGCGAAGGGACGTTGATCTCCATGGGGACGGTCGGGTGGATGAGGCCGCGAGACGCCCAAGGTACGGCATCCCGATCCACAGCGTGTTGAGACGGCGAAAAGAATACGGAGGGCACCGCCTCATGGGCTCCCAAAAAGACCCGCGCGAAGGAGGAATGCGGTGGTAATGGTACGGTATTCGCTGACGGGTTGGGCACCCCCCCGCTCCGCCCCCACCGGTGCGAGTGTGTGCTCTGCACGCCTCCGCGGCCTCGCGTCGCGGATATGGGGTCTCGTCGGATTTCGCGTAGGACCGGCGGGGCCGTATCACGGGCCTGTGGAGCATCCACCACCGCCCCGCAGCGCGCCGTGCGCTGTGCGGCGGCGGCAGGATCCCGGCCGTCGTGAGGCCGCTCCGGAGTCTCAAACTGAGAGTCTGCGGCCGCTGCGACAACCTCGGCAGGTGCTTCGGAGTTATGTAAGCAAACTCTGAAACACAGGCCCTCGGGAGCCCGCCGGCACACGCTACCTCCGTCTCCCACAAACCCCATTTCCGAGTCTTTCGCAAACCCGCCCTCTCAGGTTGTGCTGACGGGGCGAGCGCGTGCGGGGTGAACGACTCGCGAGTCTTTATGGACAGCACTCTCGCGAAACGCTACCAGGACCTGGCTGAGGAGCTCAAGGCGCTCTTCAAAGACCTGGGCGCGCTGCATCTGGAGAACGAGCGGCTCGTGAAGGAGAACATCACGCTCCGGGAAGAGGTGTCGCTGCTCCGGCTCTACATCGATACGTACCTGCAGGAGGGGCAGGCGCCGGCGGACCTCGGGGACGTCAGCCTGACGCCCTCCACGCGGGGTGAGGGCGAAGAGGTGGCGGAGGCCGACCGCCTCACCGAGGACGCGCTCAACTTCTACAATCAGCTCCCGCACTCCTTCAACTTCTCCGAACTCTTCGAGCTGGCCGAGCTGCTCGGGATCGAGAAGCAGCAGATGAAGGGCTTCATGACGGCTTATCTGCGCGAGAACCTGATGCAGCAGCACGGCACGCGCGTCGAGAAGACCGGCGACCCAGAGCTCTGGGCGCGCACGCTCGGCACGCCGCCCAAGAAGAAGAAGGTCTGACGCGGCGCGGCTACGGCCGGGCTCACTCCGGCCGGCGGCGCGACCGGGCGCGGCGGCGCTCCCGCTGCTCGCGCACCTGCCGCTCTACGGCGTCCAGCACCTCTCTGATCACCGCCTGGAGCGAAGGCCCCTCGTGCGTGGCGGCCACATTCTCGGGCCGGCAGTAGAGCACGAGGCGGACCCGGAAGGACGGGCCGGGGCCGTCCACGCCCACCGCCAGGGCGGCGCCCGTGACGTCGCGGTGGCGCTCCACCAGCTTCTGGATGCGCTGCTCGACTTTCGACTTCATCGCGTCGTTCAGCTCGGGGGTCTCGCTCGTGTACTCGACCTCGAAGGGCGTGCTGCGCGTCTGGATCATGGATCGCTGCGGTTGATGAGGGAGGCGGAGAGGAAGAACGGAAGGGGTGCGGCAGCCCGGTAGCGGGGCATCCCGCGCAAGGGCGCGGGGGCGCCCCCGGCAGCGGCACCGCGCCTCGGGGGGCGTCAGGGGAGGCCGTAGAGCGCCTCGTACTTGCGGCGCACGTAGGCCAGCCAGGGCTCGGCGTCCAGCCCGCTGCCGGTGACGCGTTCGAGGAGGTCGCCCGCGTCGAGCTTGCGGCCCCAGCGGTGGACGTGCTCCCGCAGCCAGCCCAGCAACCCGCCGAACTGGCCGGCGGCGATCTGCCCGTCCAGGTCGCCCAGATCGCGGCGGGCGGCCTCGTAGAGCTGCACGGACATCAGGTTCCCGAGGGCATACGTGGGGAAGTAACCGAGGGCGCCGAGCGACCAGTGGATATCCTGCAACACGCCCCGCGCGTCGGTTGCGGGGCGGAGGCCGAGGTAGGCTTCCATGCGGTCGTTCCACGCCTCGGGCAGGGCTTCTACGCCCAGCGTGCCGTCCACGAGTGCCCGTTCAAGCTCGTACCGGAGCATGATGTGGAGGTTGTACGTCACCTCGTCGGCCTCGACCCGGATGAGCGACGGCTGCACGCGGTTGATGCCGCGGAAGAACGTCTCCACGGGGACGGCGCCGAGCGGCTCCGGGAAGGCGGCCTGGAGCTTCGGGTAGTAGTGCTGCCAGAAGGGCCGGCTGCGCCCGACGAGGTTCTCCCACAGGCGCGATTGCGACTCATGCATCCCCAGCGAGGTGCCGTCGGCCAGCGGCGTGCGGTCCAGCGCGGGGTCCACCCCCTGCTCGTAGAGCCCGTGGCCGGCCTCGTGGAGCGTGCCGAAGAACGCCGTCGGGAAGAAGTCGTCCCTGATGCGCGTGGTGAGGCGGACGTCGTGGACGCTGAAGGTGGTGGTGAAGGGGTGCGCCGAGAGGTCCTGCCGGCCGCGCTCGAAGTCGTAGCCGATATCGCGGAGGACGGCCATCCCGAAGTCCCACTGGGTCTGCCGGTCGAAGGGCTGGTGCAGGAAGTCGTCCTCGGGGGGCGCGGCCTCGGCGAGGGCCTGGACGAGCGGCACGAGGCCGGCGCGCATCGTCTCGAAGACGCGGTCCAGCGTGGCGGTGCGGAGGCCGGGCTCGTACTGGTCGAGGAGGGCGTCGTAGCGCGTGCCGTCGTAGCCGAGGGCCTCGGCCTTGCGCGCGTTGAGCACGACGAGGCGCTCCAGGTGGGGCGCGAAGGCGGCGAAGTCGTCGCCGGCGCGGGCCTGCTGCCACGCGATCTTCGCGCGCGCCACGGCCTCGGCGAGGTCGGCCACGAGGTCGGCCGGGAGGCGGACGGCCTTCTCGTAGTCCCGGCGGGCGACGCGCACCAGACTCGCCTCGTCCGAGAGGGGATCGAGGCCGTCGGTCCGGGCGCGGTCGAGGAGGGAGCCCACGGCCTCGTCGACGAAGCGCTCGTGGGCGAGGCGGCGGAGCGTGGCGACCTGGTAGGCGCGGGCGTCGGCGGCGCCGGGGGGCATGTAGGTCTCCTGGTCCCACTCCAGCACGGCGGCGGCGGCTTTCAGATCTTCCACCTGCTCCAGCAGGCTGCGCAGGTGGGCGATGGTCTCGGTCATGCGGGCGATGGGGATCGATGAGAAGCGGAGAACCTCGCAAACGAGGACGGGCGGCCGGGGGTTCGGGGCGTCAGGCGGCTTCGTAGCGCAGCCCTTCCGGCACGGCGAGGCGCTCGACGAGGCCGAAGAATCCCTGCGCCGCCAACGCCAGCAGCGCGGCGGGCACGGCCCCCTCCAGGATCAACCCGGTGTCGTTGAGGCGGATGCCGGTCAGGATCGGCTGGCCGTAGCCGCCGGCCCCGATCAGCGCGCCCAGCGTGGCCGTGCCCACGTTGATCACCGCCGAGGTCTGGATGCCGGCGAGGATCGAACGCGCCGCCAGCGGAAGCTCCACACGCAGCAGCCGGGTGCGGGGCGGCAACCCGAGCGCTTCGGCAGACTCGCGCAGCGGCGCGGGGATGTCTTTCAACCCGGCGTGCGTGTTGCGGACGATGGGGAGGAGGCTGTAGAGGAACAGCGCCACCACGGCCGGCGGCCCGCCGATGCCGAGGAGCGGAATCATGAACACGAGCAGCGCCAGCGACGGGATCGTGTAGATGACCCCGACGGTGCCGAGGATCGGCTGCTCCACGGCCCGCACCGTGGCCGCCAGCACGCCGAGCGGGATGGCGACGGCGATGGCGGCGAGCAGCGAGATGAGCACGAGCGCCAGATGCTCCGCCGTATGCCGCCCCAGCCGGTCCCAGACGGTCTCTTCGCGGACGTCGGCCCGGAGCCCGGGGCGAAGGCGCGCCGTCAGGAAGTCCGCCGCCACGCGCGCTTCCGGCACGCGCTCCAGCAAGACGCGGGCGTTGAGCCGGATCATCGCGTCGTCCGGGATCCGGCCGGCGAGCGCGCCGAGCGCGGCCGCAGCCTCCGGCGGGAGGTCGTCGCGGTAGAGGAAGACGGCCTGGTAGTCGGGGAAGTAGGCGCGGTCATCCTCCAGCACGCGGATCCCGTACTGCTCGATCTCGGCGTCCGTCGAGTACAGGTCGGTGACGTCGAGCGTGCCGGATTCGAGGCCTCGGTAGGAGAGGTCGTGGTCGAGGCCGCGCACGTCGGGCTGGGGCAGGGCGTAGGCGTCGCGGAGGCCGGGCCAGCCGTCCGCCCGGTCCATGAACTCGTTCGAGAAGCCCAGCCGGAGGCCGGGGTGGTCGCGCAGATCGGAGATCCGGCGGATGCCGAGCGCCTCGGCCCGGTCCGCGCGCATCCCGAGGGCGTAAGTGTTGTCGAACCCGAGGGGCTCGGTGACCCGGACGCTGTAGGCGGCGAGGGCGGCGGCGAGCCCGCCACTCCCCAGAGGCTCCCCGGCCAGGATCTCCTCGCGGATCGTGCCGGTGTAGTCCGGGTAGGCGTCGATGTCGCCGGCGCGGAGGGCCTCCCAGAGGAAGCGCGTGCCGCCCAGCTCGGCGCGGTGCTCGGCCGGCAGCCCCTCATGCTCGATCAGCAACCGCCCCATCTCGGCCAGGATCACGTTCTCCGTGAACTTCTTCGAACCGACGACGACGGACTGCGCCTGCGCGGCGGGCACGGCGGCCAGGAGCACGAGTACGGCGAGGGCCCGGCATCGGTCAGCCATCCTCGACCCTCCGCTCCGCCAGGGGGCTGCGCTGGGCGTTGATGAAGGCCTCCACGAACGGCTCGGCAGGCGCGTCGAGGAAGTCATCGAGCGTGCCCTGCTGGACGATCCGGCCCGCGCGCAGCAGCACGATCGTGTCCGCGAAAAACGCCGCCTCGCCCATGTCGTGCGTGACGAGGACGACGGTCTTTCCCAGGTCGCGGAAGATGGCGCGGAGGTCGTCCTGGAGGGCCGCCCGGATCATCGGGTCGAGGGCGCCGAGCGGTTCGTCGAGCAGCAGCACGTCGGGGTCGAGCATGAGCGCCCGCATGAGCCCGACGCGCTGGCGCTGCCCGCCGGAGAGCTGGCCCGGAAACTTGGCGAGCTGGGCCTCGGGCAGATGGACGAGCGCCGCGAGTTCGGCCACGCGCCGGGTGCAGCGCTCGGCATCCCAGCCCAGGTGGCGGGCCAGGAGCGTCACGTTGCGCCGCGCGGTCAGGTGGGGGAAGAGACCGCCT
This sequence comes from Rhodothermales bacterium, assembly GCA_033721675.1. Lineage (GTDB taxonomy): Bacteria > Bacteroidota > Rhodothermia > Rhodothermales > JAWWAN01 > JAWWAN01. The sequence goes on from JAWWAN010000134.1 coordinate 6,119, forward strand.
TCCTGGATCACGTAGCCCATCCGCCGCCGCACCGCGAGCGCCGTCTCCGGCGTGACGGGCGTCTCGCCGAAGCGGACGAGGCCGGAGTCCGGCCGGACCAGGCCGATCATCAGGCGCAACAGGGTGGATTTGCCGCAGCCGGAGGGGCCGATCAGCACGGTCGTCCGGCCCGGCTCCGGCGCGAGCGAGATCGGGTGGAGGGCAGCCGTGCCGCCGTAGGCTTTCGAGACGCCGTCGAGCGAGAGCATGGCCCTTTGAATCAGCGGGGCGAGGCGGGGTTTCGGAATGAAAAAAGCGTGAGGACGCGGTAGCGTGGTTGGGGGGCGTCGGTGGGCCGGATCCTGCGGCTTGACAAGGCGTGCAAGCCCGCACTAGTTTAGGCGCCGCTTTTCGCGGAGCAGGCCAATGTAGCTCAGTTGGTAGAGCAGCTCACTCGTAATGAGCAGGTCACCGGTTCGAGTCCGGTCATTGGCTCGACAAAAAACGCCTCAAATTGCCTGGACACGGCGATTTGAGGCGTTCTTCGTTTAAGGGCGTTCGTGCTGCCCTGATGGGGTGCCCAACGAATGCCCAGCGCATACAGGGCGGGCCGCCGCACGCCGGGCACAGCCCGGGTCCGGCGCGTCAAGTGCTCATGACGCACGCCGGCGGCGCTTCAAGAGCACCAGCGCCAGCACGGCGAGCGCGGCCACCGCGGCGAGGATCCACACCCACAGGCTACCGAGAAATCCATCGCCCTCCGGCGGCGCCGGCTGTTCCGGCATCTCCCGCCCGAAGACGGCGAAGTATCCGAACGCAGGGGCCCGGGCCGTCAGCACCAGCGCCGAGTCCGTCGCGGCGACGGCGGTATCGAGCACGTCGTAGCCCTCGCCCGCATACTGCGCGATCACGAGCGATTCCTCGTCCAGGGGCGGGCGATCCGAATTGAGATCCTGGAACTCCGCCAGCGCCAGCACGCCCTCATCCGCCAACGGGAGCGTGATCGCGATCTCGAAGCCCTCCGCGAGCGGGACCTCCTTCTGGCGATAGGGCACGCCCGGCTCGACCTCGCCCTCCGACCACTCCGGCCCCACCTGGGCCGCCCCCAGAACGCGGTCGAAGGCGGCGGGGAAGACGCTGGGGAAGGGCAGCGAGGAGGGGGAGAGCGTGAGAATACCCAGCACGGCCGCCTCCGCCAGCCCACCCGGCACGCGCATCTCGACCCCGTTGAAGGCCAGGACGCCGCCTTCCGGTCGGAACAGCCGATGCAACTGGTTCAGGTTGCTGCGCCCGAACGCCGCCGTCGCGGAATTGATGTCGGCCTGGCTGAGGCGGATCAGGTTCTGCTCGGTCTGGAACATGATGTCGGCCCGGTTCCGGGTGTCGTTGATGCCGAAGGCGTGGCCGAACTCGTGCATCGCCGTATTCTGGCGGTTGACGGGCGGGTTGTTGGGATCGCGCCAGAATTGGATCTCGGCTTTCAATACACAGGGTTTGAGCAGGCCCCCGATGACGACGGTGCCGTACTCGGTGATGTTGAACTCCCCGCGGTGATGGTTTCGGTTGACGAGGGCCTGCATGACCGTGTTGATGGGGACCTCGGTGATGACGATGCGGGCGTCGCCTTCGGCGTTCACTTTCTTGAGGTTCCACGGGGTATTGTTCGACCAGGCCTGGGCGCCGTTGTCGACCCCTTGCACCCAGGCGGCCGCCGCCGGCTGGATGAAGTAGGCGAGCGTGTCGCGCGGTTCGCACCAGACCCACGACTCGTCCAGACGCTGCGCCGGGGCCACGGTGCTCGTCGCGAGTGGCAGCAGGTAGAGCGCTGACAGGAAAGCGAGTGTTCTCGGCATGAGGGTCCCTCCGATGGAAACGTGGTGTAGTCGACGATCCCTCCTGGATCTGCCCGATCGGGCAGGCGGCGGCTCGCGCAGACACCAGCGCCGCAGCGAGCCGGCCCGGAAGACGAACGGGCGTCGCCTCCGGGCCGCTCTCCGGGGGCACGAGCCGTGTCGCGAGCCCGCTCAGGGCTCGATGCCGCCCTGGGGTCCAGGGTACCCCTCTTTCATCTTCCGGTGGCGGGAATACC
>JAWWAN010000135.1:0-8163 GCA_033721675.1 Rhodothermales bacterium
CGACCGCCCCCCGGCTCGTCCGCCTGCTGGAGGACGCCTGGCCGCACCCGTACGAGCTGCGCTATGCCGCTCGGGAGGATCTCACGACGCTCCTCGACACCGAGAAGAACGACCGCCTCACCCGGACGGGGCGCTGACCCCACCCTGTTCCTTCCGTATGCCCCTTTTCTTCCACATACAGCGCCGCGTCGCGCCGGAGCGACGCCCCGCCCTGGGCCTCGCCCTGTCGATGCTGCTGCTCGCGGGCGGGGGGAACGCCGTCAGCGCCGCAGCCCAGGAGCGGCCCGAGGCCGTGCGCGAGACCCCGGTGGCCGTCGAGCTGCCGGCTCTCGGGTCGATGCTGCCGGAAGGGGTGGCCGTGCCGCCCGGCCCCCAGCTCGCTGCGGCCGTTTCAGACGCGCTGCCGCTGCCGTTCCTGCTCGGGGTCTCCCTCCCCGTGCTGGGGCTTCTGGTGCTGCTGTGGTGGCTCTACCGCGACCCCCGCTATCCCGCCCTGGCGTTCCTCCTGGGCGGCGTCGTGCTCGAGTTCGTGGTGCACGTGAACGAGGCGGCCACCCAGACGCAGTCGGCCCTGATCGCCCTGGTGCTGACGGCGGGGATGACGGGCGTGCTGGTGACGCACTATCCCCTCCTGTTCCGGCTCAAGCCGATGGCCCGGCCGCTGCGCACCTCGCTGCGCTACCGCGCGGCGGTGCACCGTCTGCACCCGGCCGTCCGGGCCCGATGGCCCCGCTCGCTGGGCCTGCTCGTGCTCACCTGCCTGGCCGTGCTGGCGCTGGGGCTGGCCTTCCAGCCGCTGTGGACCCTGCTCGCCCTGCCGGATACCATCGCCTCCGGCACACGGGCCTTGAGCCATCATGCACCGGCCCTCCTCGTGCTGCCGTCGGGCATTCTGCTCTGGGATCGTTTCAGGCAGGCACGCCCGCTCGCCTTCGCCGGGGCTGTGGTGCTACTCAGCGCGTTCGGCTGGACGGCGGCGGCCGCCGCCGCGGCCGTGCCGGAACCCGTCCTCCGCTATCCGTTCTGGGGAGCGCTCCTCGTGGCGGCGCTGGTGCAACTGATCTCCGACGTCAGCTCAGACGCGCAATCGGCTGAGAAAGACCACCGGCGGATTCGCGGGCTACACCATACCGTCCGGCAGCGCGCCGAAGATCTGAAGCAGCTGATGGTCCAGGCGCAGGCCGCGAATCTCGCCAAGACGCAGTTCGTCTCGTCGGTCAGCCACGAGCTGCGCACCCCGTTGACCGCCATCAGCGGCTACGCGCAGATCCTTCTCGAAGAGACGCCGGACGAGAGTGAGATGCACCGCGAGTTCCTCGGGATCATCCGGCAGAGCTGCGAGCGGCTGCAGTCGCTCATCAACGATCTGCTGGACATGGCGAAGGTGGAGTCCGGCCGCGTCGAACTGAAGGTGAGCAGCGTCACGCTCCAGCCGATCCTGAAGGAGGTGACGGCGCAGCTCCTGCCACTCGCCGAGACCAAGGGGATCCAGCTGTTGCGGCCCCGCCTCGACGTAGACGCCCCGGTGGTCCACGCCGACCCGCTCCGCCTGCGCCAGGTGCTCATCAACCTCCTCTCGAACGCCATCAAGTTCACCGAACGCGGGTGCGTGGGCATCTACGTCGCCGAGGCGGTGATCCCCGGCTATCAGGGCACCCAGCACAGCGAAGCGGCCATCGCCATCGACGTGTTCGACACCGGCATCGGCATCTCGGAGGCGTTCCTCGAAAAGCTCTTCGAGCCGTTCACGCAGGAGGAAAACGCCTACGCGGCCACGCAGCAGGGCACGGGCCTCGGCCTCTCGATCACCCGAGAGCTGATCGAGCGGATGGGTGGCCGGATCAGCGTCTCCAGCACCGTCGGCGAAGGCACGTCGTTCCGGGTGCTGCTGGCCCGCAGCACCGCCGAGCAGAAAGCGCGGCGCCGCGCCCCGCGCCCGCCGGAGACGGCCACGCCCCGGCCGCCGCAGCAGAGCCCGGAACCCGACCCGTTGGACGGCACCGCCGCCGTGCCCGCCGAGTAGCTCCTCTCAGCACCGCCGCGGATACCCGTGAGGGACCCCCTCGGGAAACAACGCGAAGGACGTTCGCGTGTGGCACTCCTCCGCCCGAGCCCTGCCCCCTCCCCGCGCGCCTGCCATGGATTCCACGGATCTCGACGGCCTCCTCGCCTTCCTCCGCGATGCCGAGCGCCTGAAGAACACCCTCCGCTCCGGCTTCACCTCCGCAGGCCGCCGGGAGAGCGTCGCCGAGCACACGTGGCGGCTCTGCCTGATGGCCCTCCTCTTCGAGGAGCACGTCCCCGGAGTCGACTTCGCGCGCCTGATCAAGCTCTGCATCGTGCACGACCTCGGCGAGGCCCTCGGCGGGGACGTCCCGGCCCCGGAGCAGGGCGCGGAGGGCGGCAAGGCCGCGCACGAGCGTCGCGACCTGCTGCGCCTGCTCCACCCCCTCCCGAACCGGCTGCGCCACGAGATCACTGCGCTATGGGACGAGTACGAACACGCTTCTACCCCCGAAGCGAAGCTGGCGAAGGCGCTCGACAAACTGGAGACGATTCTCCAGCACACCCAGGGCCAGAACCCGGACGACTTCGACTATCGCTTCAACCTGGACTACGGACGCCGCTACACCACCGGCGACCCGGTCATCGAGACGCTCCGGCAGATGCTGGACGAGGAGACGGAGCGCCGCGCCCGGGCGGCCGACGCCCGCCGGTGACGGCCGCCCGGCGTACGCGCGGCCTGAGAGCCCGGCGCTAGAGGTCGAATGCGAAGACGTTGACGGGCGGCCCGCCGTCCGTCGCCCGCGCGCGCCGCTCGAAGTGAAAGCCGAGCTTGCGGAGCAGCGCCATGGACGCCTCGTTTTCGACGGACGTGATGGCCAGGATCCGGTGCAGGCCGAGCGTCTCCCTCGCGAAGCCCAGCACCGCCCGGGCCGCCTCGCTGGCGTAGCCCTTGGACCAGTATGCCGGCAGGAAGGCAAAGCCGAGGTCGGGGTGCTCCAGCGAATCCCTTTTGAGGAGGCCGCAGATCCCGATCGGGGAAGCGCCTCCTTTGAGGGCCACCCGGTAGAGCCCGAAGCCGTGCCGCGCGTAGCTCTGGAGGGGTCCGTTCTGGATGTAGGCCCGGGCATCGGCCCGCGTCCGCACGCCCCGGTCTCCGATGAACCGGAGGAACGAGGGCTGGTTGAGCAGATCGAGGATGAAGGCCTCGTCCTCCGGGGTGAGGGTGCCGAGCACCAGGCGCTCCGTTTCGAGGATCGTATCCATCCAGTATCTGCGGTGGAGGGGCCCCACTTCGGCGTCGCGTGCCCGGGGCGGCCCGGTCCCCATCCGTCAGGAGAAGGCCTGCCGCCCTGCGGGCGCCCGGAGGCCCTCGCCGAGCAGCGCCCGGCAGATCGCCGCGACGTGCCGCTCGTCCGTCCCGCAGCAGCCCCCGACCACGCTGAGCTGCTTCAGGCGGTGCGCCAGCTCCACATGATCCCGGCCGAGCGCGTCCGGGTCGCCCGCGTCCAGCGCGTCCGCCGCGTCCAGCTCGGCATGGCTCTTCGTGGAAGCATTGGCGCGAAGGCCCCGGATGCGGCGGGTCCACGCCTCGCCGGTGAGCACGTCGGCGAAGTGCTCGGGGTGGGCGCAGTTGATCATATAGTAGGCCGGGGCCGCGTCCGTCTCGGCATCGACCCGTTCGACGGCGTCGCGGAGGGAGTCCCCCGAGGGCAGGCGGCCGTCGGTCTCCACCGTGAACGAGATCACCGACGGCATGCCGGCGGCCCGTGCGGCCCGCGCGATGCCGACGGCTTCGTCGACGTACGGGATCGTGATGGCGGCGACGAGGTCCGCCTCGGTGCTCGCGAACGTCTCGATCTGGTCCCGGTGATAGGCCTCGGCCTCGCCGGCCGTCATCTGGTCGCGGGGGACGTAGCCGTCGCCGCGCGGCCCGATGCAGCCGCTGAGGACGATGGCGGGGACGGCGTCCTCGAACTCGCTCCGCAGGGCCACGAGCAGCGCGATGGCGTGCCGGTTCACGGAGTCCAGCGCCTCCGGCCCGTACCCCAGCCGGGCACCCCAGTCAGGGTTGGAGCGCCAGGTCGGGCTTTCGAGGACGAAGCCGGTACCATGCTCCCGCGCGAGGCTAAGGTAGGGCCGGTAGTAGTCTTTCAGTACCTCGCGCCCCTCGGGAGACTCCAGCAATACGAAGGCCGCGAACTCGGGCAGCTCGATACCGCGATGGAAGATGAGTACGGTCTCGATGCCCCCGTCGGTCAGAAACAGCGTGTCCGCGCCGATCGGGAGGTGGTCTCGGTAGCGTGCCATGGGGTCACCTCCGGGGTTGAAGTGGGGAGGACGGGCAAGCCGATGGAGCGGCCGCGAGGCCCGGCGCCACACCCGAGGAGCACCGGCACGCGTCGCGCCGTGCCGCTCATCCGCCAAGGATATCACAGTATACATCACGCACCGGCTCCGGCAAAACGCGGCCCCAACATTTCGGCTTCGTCTGGCGGAAGAAGACCCCGACCGTGGCGCGGCAATGGGCTGCATGCTACTTTGAGCCATCCTCTACGAGACCCTGCTCGCCATGCCGCGCGCTGCCCTGCTCTGCCTGTTCCTCTCCTCGGCCTCCCTCGCCTCGGCCCAGACGCCGGACTTCGTGGTCTACAGCTACGAGACCCGGCAGGCCGAGCTGACCGTCACGCTCAACGGGTTTCCGCTGACGGTGACTACGGCCGAGCAGAGCGGCTTCGGGACGCAACCGGTGAACCTGCACCTGCGCCCCACCGGCAACCGGCTCACGGTCTCCTACCGCCCTCTCGTGCCCGAAGGCGGCGTGCCGGCCGACACCACGCAGGCCTACCTCCGCCTCGCCCTCGCCTCGGCCCAGGCCGGCTCCATGGTCGATACCGGAGACGCCGGAGACCTCGTCTCGATCGAGCGGACCGGCGCCGGTGGCCGCCTCGATACCGTCGCCACGTTCGATCTGCCCGCAGACTGGGCAACCCGGATGGCCCTCGGCGCCCGCTACGATACCTTGCCCGTGCTGGCCGACGAGGACGCCCTCCGCGCCTACGCCCACGCGCTCCTGCTCCGCTTCGCCGAGCGAGATATGGACGCCGTGCTGGAGGCCTTCCGGCCCTTCCTCGAAGACCAGCACCAGGCCATGGCCCCACAACTCGGCGGCATGGCGCGCGACGCGTTCATGCGCCGCACCCACGAAGACCTCGACGCGAACCTCGCGCAGATGACCACGCCGACCGACGTCTCGCCCGAGGCGCTCGTCCTCACGCCCTGGGCCGAGGGACGGCTGTGGAAGGTCACACGGCCGGACGGACGGGCCCTGCTGCTGGCCGAGGACGGCGAGGGCGGCACGATCTCGTTCCACATCTACCTCGGCGAGGTCGATGGCGCGCTCCACGTGGTGCGCTGACTCGTTCCGCTAGCGGGGGTCTTCGTCCAGCGGAAAGAAGAGAAACGCGACCAGGAAGACCAGCAGCCCCACCGCGAACGGCACCGCCGTGCCCAGCAGGAGGATGCAGACCGCCCCCAGCACGGCCGGCAGCTCGCCGAGCGCGTGGCCGGCGATGAACAGCATGCCCCGTTGCGCCGGGCCGGCCGCCCGGAACGGCTTACGCAACAGCAGCATCGCGCCGAGCGCGGCGTGTGCCACCACGTAGAACCCGATCTGGACCGCGCCGGCCGTCGCTGCATCCAGCACCGGCGCCTGCTCCCGAGCGACGAACCAGAGGACCGCCCCGACGGCCAATACGCCCGCCAGCATGGCGAGCCGGAGGAGGCGGAGCGTCTGCGGGGGAAGCGTGGATGCGGGGCGCGAAGCCATGGGCGAGCAGCGGATAGAGACCGGGAGATCGCGGAGGGCTATGGCGCCGGACGCCCGCCGCCGCACGGCCCCCCGGCCCCGACGAACTCGACGTAGGCGCACCGCGCGGGCACATCGTCCCCGCCGACGCGCGCATAGGTCAGAAACACCTCCGCATCGACGTCGAGATCGCCTTCTTCCGATTCCACGCGGCCGGCATAGCGCAGGCGCGCGGCACCCGGCCCGGAGGGCGGCAGCGCGTCGCGGTCGATGAACGCGCGGCCCCGCCACCGGCGGACGCCCGTCACCGTCTGCGCATGCCCCTCCCCGTCGAGCACGTCCAGACGGGTGGACTGTACCCAGGCGTAGGCATCGCAGGCATGACCGTCGAGGGAGGCGCGCCAGAGGGGGGTCTCGGGGGGGGGGGCAGCCATTCGCGTGTGGGAACGTGATGGGGGATATTAGCATAATCGCCAGACGCGCGCTGCCCTTAAGCCCGGGCGGCCCGCTGCGTGCGGCGGCATACGAAGCGCGTGAGGCTTTCGTTTCCTGACCGCGCACCCCCGCCGGTCCGCTGGACTCCTCTTCGTAAATCCAGTATCTTCAACTCTTTCACTCTTCCGACGCCGCTCGACGATGCGCCCTGCCCTGCTCCTCGGCCTGATGCTCGCCCTCGCGCTCCCCGCCCGCGCCCAGACCGACCTCGACCGCACCCGCTTCCTGCGCTGGGCCTACCAGGATGCCGGCGCGATGGTCCAGAGCATCGACGGCCGCACGCCGCTCTACGCCCTGGGCGCCGTCGCCGTGCTCGCCCCGCTCTCCACGCTCGACGCCGGCATCGACCGGCCCGCCTGGAGCCGGGACGGCGCCTTCGGGGCCTACCTGGACGTGACCAACACGTTCGGCGGGCCCAAGATGAACCTCCCCGTGGCGGGCCTCTTCGCCGCCTCCCTCCTCACCGACGACGCGCGCTTCCAGGACGCCGCCTTCACCTCGCTCCAGTCGATGGTCTATGCGGGCGCCATGAGCTACGGCCTCAAGTACAGCGTGGGGCGGTTTCGCCCGCAGGACGGCGCCGAGCCCCATCGCTTCCGGCCCTTCTCCGGCAGCACCTCGTTCCCCTCCGGCCACACCACCACGGCCTTCGCCGTGCTGACGCCGTGGGTGCTCTACTACCCGCACCCCGTCACCTACGGCCTCTACGGCGCGGCGGTCACCGGCACCGCGCTCTCGCGCATCGCCCGAGACAAGCACTGGGCCACCGACGTCCTCGCCGGCGGCTCGCTCGGCTTCATGACGGCCTACTACCTGACGCGGCGGCATCAGGACGAGACGAGCCGCCTCCGCGTCACGCCCGTCCTCAGCTACGACGCCGTCGCGCTCAGCCTGACGGTCCGGTTCTAGCGCGGCGCCGCGACGGCATCGAAGCGGATGGTCACTTCGTCGCCGGTGTGGAGCGCGCCGAACATGGCGGTGGGCGGTTTCATGCCATAGTCCGTCATCGCCAGGCGCGTCTCGCCGGTGAAGCGGAGCCGGCCGCCATCGAGGCGCTCGACGGTCGCCGGGAAGGTGATCGGGTTGGTGGTGCCTGCGATGGTGAGCTTACCCGAGACGGTGAGCGTGCCGTTCTCGGCGTTTGCTCCGTCGAGGGCGAAGATGATCTGCGGATGCTCCTCGGCCATCAGCGTGTCGTGCATCAGGCGGTCCATCAGCACCTTGCCGCTCTTCAGGTCGGCCACGGGCACCACGAGGCGGGCCGCGCGCACGGCGCCCTCGGCCTGCTCCACCGTGCCGGAGAGCGTGCTCACCTCCACCGTCCAGTCCGATTTGTTCGAGGTGCCGTCGATCCACAGGCGGCTCTCGGGGGCGAAGGCGAGCGTCTGCGCCGCGGCTGCCGGAGCAAGCGCGGCCAGCAGGATCCATACGGCGGCGCCGGGTGCGAAGCGGAGCAGGCAGGAGAGCGAGCAGGTCATCAATCGGCGATTCATCGGCGTGCGTTCGTCATCGGGTTGCGGCGTGCCTGCCCCAAGGTAGCACGCGGAACGGTTGAATGCGAGGGGATGGCGGGGGCGAAAGGGGCTTCCAATTGACTGCGGGGTTGCTATATTCCGGGAGGTTCCCCGCATCCCGCCCACCCGGCCCGCCCGACCTTCTACCAGCCCTGGCCCGATGAAACGCAAACGCACCCCCACCGCTTCCACCTCCCGCCGCGATTTTATCAAGAAGAGCGCCATCGCCGCCACCGCCGTCATGGCGGGGTGCTCGCCGAAGATGGCCGAGGAGGTGGCCGAGCAGACCCCGGAAAAGCCCGCCGCGCCCGCCACCGGCGCCGTGCTCGGCGCCAACGACCG
>JAWWAN010000136.1:0-8137 GCA_033721675.1 Rhodothermales bacterium
GGCTTGACGTAGTCGTCGGCGATGATCGGGATCGCGCGGCCCAGCAGGGGCAGGAGCACCTCTTTCCCGACGAGGTCGCGGTAGCGGTCGTCGTCGGGGTGGACGGCCACGGCCGTGTCGCCGAGCATCGTCTCGGGGCGCGTCGTGGCGATGGTGACCGCCCCGCTGCCGTCGGCGAGGGGGTAGCGGACGTACCACAGATGCCCGGCGCGCTCGACGTTGTCCACCTCCTCGTCGGAGAGGGCGGTGCGGTTCTCGGGGTCCCAGTTGACCAGATAGTCGCCCCGGTAGATGAGGCCGTCGTCGTAGAGGCGGACGAAGACCTCCTGGACGGCCTTCACGTAGCGGTCGTCCATGGTGAAGCGCTCGCGGCTCCAGTCGCACGAGTCGCCCAGGCGGCGCTTCTGCTGTAGGATGATGTCGCCGTACTCGTGGACCCACTCCCAGACGCGGTCCACGAAGGCGTCGCGCCCGAGGTCGTGGCGCGTGCGGCCCTCCTCGCGCAGCGTCCGCTCGACGACGTTCTGCGTGGCGATGCCCGCGTGGTCCTTGCCGGGCATCCAGAGGGCCTCGTAGCCCTGCATCCGGCGGAGGCGCGTGAGGGCGTCCTGGATGGTGTCTTGCAGGGCGTGGCCCATGTGCAGCCGGCCGGTCACATTCGGCGGCGGCATCATGATGACGTGGGGCTTCTTGCCCGAGTCCGGCTCGGCGCGGAAGAACCCGCGTTCCTCCCAGTAGCGATACCACCGCTGCTCGGTCTCGGCGGGGTCGTAGGCGGTGCCGGCGGCGGCAGGTGTGGATGTATCAGCAGGCATGGCAGTCACAGCAGATGACGGGGAGGAGCCGCATGGCGCGTGTGCTCGAACCCCATTGGCGAGTCCCCAGTGGCCCGTGGCCAATAAAAAAGCGGATGGCCGGGGAAGCTCTCCGCTCGGGGTGCGCGTCGTGAACGGACGAAAACACGGGCCGCCGGGAGCGTGTTCCGTTTTCGTTACCACTTCGCATGCAGCCGGCCGAACCTCTGCCCGGCTGCCGCCGGTTCCATGGCCTCACCCTGTCCCCCATCCAGTCTCCCGAGGTTCCCCGATGGCTACGTGCGACGTCTGCGGCAACGACTACGACAAGAGCTTCGAGGTGGTGATGCACGGCGAAAGCCACACGTTCGACAGCTTCGAGTGCGCCATCTACAAGCTGGCGCCGACCTGCGCGCACTGCGGCGTCCGGATCGTGGGGCACGGCCTGGAGGCCGACGGCACGTTCTACTGCTGCGACCACTGCGCCGAGAAGAGCGGCGTGACGGGCCTGCGCGACCGCGTCTGAGGCGCCGTCATTCGTCTTCCCGCGCCGTGCCGCCGAGCTGGCGGAGGAGCCAGCGCCGGTACACGTCGGCCTCGTCGCCCTTGCCCGTCCACCGGGCGCGGTTGAACATGGTGAGGGCCATCAGCAGGGCATGGTGCTGCCCGGCACGGTCCTGCGCGACGGCGAACTGGCGGTGTACCCGGTCGATGGCGTCCACACTCCGCCGCGCGGTCTCGACGTCCTTGAAGCCGAGCTTGCCGGCGAAGTACTTGGAATAGACGTTCATCGGGTGCGAGGTGGAGGTGTAGAGGTCGAAGTAGTTCTCCACCAGGCCCTCCTCGCGCAGGATCGAGGCGACGTAGCTGGGCCGCGCGCCGGTGAGCAGCGCCAGATCCTCGACCGAATCCACGCCGAGGAGATAGAGCGAGAGGATCTGTTCCTTGGTGCTGACCGGCTCCTCGTCCGGCCGCTCTACGTCGTCCGCCATCGTCCGCAGCGGTTCGGTTCCGGGTTCGGTCAGAGCTCCGCGAGCGCGTCGGCCGGCTCGGGGTGGGGGAAGCCGGCGTGGGCCATCACGCGGCGGGCCTGCGCCAGGTGCCGCTCCTCGTGCGCCGCCGTCGAGGCGAACCAGACGCCGAGCGAGAGCCGCAGCACGGGCAGCGCGGCCGAGGCCGCCTTGACGCGGCGCAGGTCCAGGCCGTCGGCCGCGCGGACGAGCGCCATCAGGTCGTCCTGCAACGCCTCGAAGGCCGCGACCACCGGGGCGGGTTCCAGCGCCGAGGCGGAGGGCCGGAACACCTTGGGCGTGGTCATCTTGCGCCGCGAGGCGGGCTGCATCGCCCGGATCCACCAGCGCCCGAGCCATCCGTAGGTGAACGGCCCCTCGGCGGTGAGCCCCTTGCTGCGGCCGCGTGCGATGGCACGCTCCAGGCGCGGCACCATCAGCGCTCCGGTCCGGTTCAGGTGATCCAGGCATTCGCCCACGGACCAGCGGTCCGGGGCGGGGCGCCAGTTGAAGGCGTCGGCCTCCATGCCGTTGACGAGCACGCGCGCCTCTTGCTTGAGCGCCTCGAACTGGGTCTGGTATGCGCACAGCTCGGGCGACGCGGGCGCCGGATGGCGCGAAGAGTCCTCTCCGGGCATGATGGGGATGGGCTCGTGCGGTGGGGGTCGCGGAGGCCGGCCCGCGCGGGCCAACCCGGATAAAGATACTACGAGAATGGAATAATGCCAGGGCCGGACGCTCGTGCGGCCGCTCCCCGAGACGAGCGCCCCCGGAATGCGTCCCTGCGCTGAGCCCCTGGAGCGGGCTGATCTGTGCGGGGAAATCGCCAGCCCGGAGGCCGGCCCTTCCCCGCGGGCTTAGCCGAGAATCTCACGCGGGCACCACCGCCGGGCGCCCCGCGAAGACCGCCGGGTCGGGCACGACGGTGTCCAGCACGCGGGCGGTGGAGAGCACGCCGGGCATGCCGGCGCCGGGGTGCGTACCGGCGCCGACGAGGTAGAGGTGGTCCACGTCCTCGCTGCGGTTGTGGGGGCGGAAGAACGCGCTCTGCGTGAGGACGGGCTCCAGGCTGAAGGCGGCACCCTTCACAGACAGGTAGTCGTCGCGGAAGCCCTGGGGCGTGAGCAGCACAGACGCGTCCAGGTGCTCCTCCAGGCCGGGCAGCAGGGCGTCTTCGAGGTACTGGCTGACGGCCCGCCGGTACGGCTCGGCGCGCGTGGCCCAGTCCACGCCAGCGTCCAGGTGCGGCACGGGCGAGAGCACGTAGAAGGCGTCGCAGCCCTCGGGCGCCATCGCGGGGTCGGTGGCCGTCGGGCGGTGCAGGTAGAGGCTGAAGTCGTCGGCCAGGACCTTGCGCTCGAAGATGTCTTCGAGGAGCGCCTTGTAGCGCGGGCCGAGCAGGATCGTGTGGTGGGCGACGCCCGGGTACTGCCGGCGCGTGCCGAAGTACCAGACGAAGAGGCTCATCGAATAGCGCGCCTTCGCCAGCTTGCGGTCCGTCCACGTGGGGCGGACGCGCGCGGGGAGCAGGTTGCGGTAGGTCCACGCGACGTCCGCGTTGGAGACGACAAGGTCGGCCGCGACGGTCTCGCCCGAGGCCAGCCGGACGCCCCGCGCGCGGGGCCGCGCGCCGGTCTCGTCGAGCACGATCTCGTCGACGTCCTCGCCCAGCCGGAGCGTGCCGCCGAGGTCTTCGATCAGGCCGACGAGGCCGCGGACGAGCGCGCCGGTGCCGCCCATCGCGTAGTGCACGCCCCACTTGCGCTCCAGAAACGCGATGAGCGAGTAGATGCTGGTGACGTTGAACGGATTGCCGCCCACCAGCAGCGGATGGAACGAGAGCACCTGCCGGATCTTGTCGTGCCGGACGTACTTGGAGACCAGCCCGTAGACCGTGCGGTAGCTCTCCAGCTTCATCATGGCCGGGACGATGCGGGCCATGTCTGAGACGTTCGAGAACGGCACGTGCCCGAGCGCCTCGAAGCCGACGCCGAAGATCTCGCGGCTCTTCTCGACGAAGCGCTCGTAGCCGTCGGCGTCCTCCGGGGCGAACTTCGTGATCTCGCGGCGCATGGCCTCGGCGTCGCCCGTGTAGTCGAACGCCGTGCCGTCGTCGAAGCGGATGCGGTAGAACGGGGCGACGGGGCGCAGCTCGACGTCGTCCTCCAGGCGCCGGCCGCAGAGCTGCCACAGCTCTTCGAAAAGGAAGGGCGCGGTGACGACGGTCGGGCCGGCGTCGAACGTGTAGCCGTTCTCGCGGAAGACACGGGCGCGCCCGCCGGGCTGGTCGAGCCGGTCGATGACCGTCACGCGGAAGCCGCGCGCGCCCAGCCGTACGGCGGCGGCCAGCCCCCCGAAGCCGGCGCCGATGACGACGGCGTGCGGGGACTCCGGGGTGACGGGTACGGGTTCGGTGCGGGTGTTCAGGCGGGCGTCCTCCCGCCTCACCATCCGGTCCATCCAGCTCATCGCTGCGTGGGTCTTCTTGTGTGGGAATCCGGGGCGAGGGGGGATCGAACCGCAGAGCGCAGATTGCCGGAGGCAGAAGGGGGCGGCGTTGCGGGCGGGACTGCTACGCCGGGGCGGGGCGGGGGTTTGTAACGGAGCGGGGAAAAGGCGGCTGCCCCCCTTACGCTGCCTCTTCCCCCTCCACCCTCCCCTCTTCCCCCCGCCTGAAGACGGACACGGTGGTGCGGCCGTAGGGGCGGCTCGTGTCCAGTGCGGGGTGGGCCGAGAAGTCGTGGCGGACGTCGTGCTCCAGGACGAAGAGGCCGCCGGGCTTGAGGTGCGGCAGGGCGCGCGCGGGCAGGCGCTCCAGCCCGTCGAGGTCGTAGGGCGGGTCGGCGAAGATGAGGTCGTAGGGCGGGCCGCTGTAGCGGTCGAGGTAGCTGACGGCGTCGCCCCGGAGGAACCAGCCGTGGTCCTTGACGCCCAGCGCCTCGGCGTTCTCCCGCGCGACCTTGAGCACCCGGCTGTTCTTCTCGACGAACGTGACGGCGTCCGCGCCCCGGCTGATGGCCTCCAGCCCGAGCGCGCCCGTGCCCGCGAAGAGGTCGAGCACGTCGGCCTGGGCGAGGGCGATGCGGCTCTCGACGAGGCCGAAGATGGACTCGCGCGTGCGGTCCGTGGTGGGGCGCGTCAGGTGGCCCTTCGGGGCTTTGAGCGGCTGGCGCTTGAGGCGGCCGGCTATTTTGCGAAGGGCGAGGGCGGCGGGTGGGCGGGCGGCGTCGGCATGGTAGACGGCGAGGCGCAGCGGGGTTCCGGTACGCATGCCGCACGGCGCTCCCGCTCCCGAAGCGGCGCGAAGGCGGCCTACCGCGTGGCGGGGGTCGCCTTCGCGCGTTCCGCGGGCGGTGCGTAAACCTGCCGCCAGGTGAAGGCCGCCGCCGTGGGTCCGTGCGCCGCCAGGTGGTCGAGCCGCGCTTTGGCCTCCTCCAGCGTCGGCGTGTGGCCGGCCGGAATCCACCAGAGCACGAGGTGCGGTCCGTCCATCCGCTCGAACCACGCGTTCCGCCGCCGCATCACGGCCAGGTGGTCGGTGCCGTAGATGTAGTCTCGCAGCGCCTCTACCGACGTCCACACCGAGAGGTTGACCAGCATGGCCGGATCGTCGAAGGCGCGGATGGACATCGCGTTCCCGTCGGCGTCCTGCAGGCGCCAGACGAAGCCCTCGTGCGCATCCGCCGCCGCATTGACAGCATCGATCTGCGCCACGAAGTCGGCCAGCAACGGGTCGTCGAGCGGCGCCCTGGCGCGGGCGATGTTGAGCTGGGCGCGGTGGATTGGCATGGGTGGGGACTGGGGACTGGGGACTGGGGACTGGGGACTGGGGAAAATACGGGTTTTGGGGCGGTGGGGCGAGGCGAATGGGTTTTCCGTTGTCATCCCGAGCGGAGCCGAGGGATCTCGCCGGGTCGGCCTTGCGAGACCCCTTGGGAGCGCGCACGGCGTCCGTGGGTTGTGTCTCCCGATCGTACCTTCGCACGGAAGGAAATCGACGGGAGGGCG
This sequence comes from Rhodothermales bacterium, assembly GCA_033721675.1. Lineage (GTDB taxonomy): Bacteria > Bacteroidota > Rhodothermia > Rhodothermales > JAWWAN01 > JAWWAN01. Next base: position 5,813 of record JAWWAN010000136.1, read on the forward strand.
ATTTTCACAGGAGCGAAACGCCCGAGGGGGTGGGATTGTGGTATACTGTGGGCTCCCTCCCGCAGGACACCGCATTCCCTGATATGGCCAGAACGCTTCGCGCAGGCATCCTCACCGGCGGCGGCGACGCCCCCGGACTCAACGCCGTCATCCGGGCGGTCACCAAGAGCCTGATCCTGCAACACAACGCCGAGGTGCTCGGCTTCGAGGACGGGATGCTCGGGCTGATCGAGCAGAAGGTCCGCACGCTCTCCTACCGCGACGTCAGCGGCATCCTCACGCGCGGCGGCACGATCCTGGGCACGAGCAACAAGGCGAATCCGTTCAGCTACTACAAGCGCGGCGGCGCAGATGTCTCGGCCGAGGTCAAGCGCTACGTCAAGGAGCTGGGGCTGGATGCCCTCGTCGTCATCGGCGGCGACGGCACCATGTCCATCGCCCACGGCCTCGACCGCATGGGCATCCACTGCGTCGGCGTGCCGAAGACCATCGACAACGACCTCGTCGGGACGAGCCGCACCTTCGGTTTCGACACGGCCGTGCACATCGTCACCGAAGCCATCGACCGGCTGCACACGACGGCGCAGAGCCACGACCGCGTGATGATCGTCGAGACGATGGGCCGGTACGCCGGCTGGATCGCGCTCTATGCGGGCGTGGCCGGCGGCGCGGACGTGATTCTGATCCCGGAGTTCGCCTACGAGATCGAGGAGGTGGCGCGCATCTGCCGCGAGCGCGAGAGCGGCGGGCAGCACTTCACGATCATCGTCGTGGCCGAGGGCGCCCGGCCCGTCGGCGGCGAGATGGCCGTGCAGGAGGTCATCGAAGAGAGCCCGGACCCGATCCGGCTCGGCGGCATCTGCAAGGTGCTGGAGGCCCAGCTGGAGCAGCACGTCCGCAGCGAAGTCCGCACCGTCATCCTGGGCCACACGCAGCGCGGCGGCACCCCGACGGCCTTCGACCGCACGCTGGCCACCGTGCTGGGCTCCTACGCCGCCGCGATGGTGGCCGACGGGCACCACGGCCACATGGTGGCGATGCAGCAGAACCGCCTCACGAGCGTCCCCTTCGAGGAGGTCGCCAACAAGACCCGGACGGTCCCGCCGGACGCCCCGATGCTGGCCGCCGCCCTCGCCGTGGGCACCTCCCTCGGCGTCAGCGACCTCGAGCAGCGCCTCGCCGGGCACCGGGACTCGGCGGTGCTGTCGTAGCCCACGAAGAACCCCCCGACCATGCACGTCTACCTGACCGGCGCCAACGGCTTCGTCGGATCCTACATCCTGCGCGAACTCGTGGCGCAGGGCCACACGGCCCGCTGCCTCCTCCGCGACCCCTCCGAGCCGCTCGCCGTGGAGGGCGACGCGGTGGAGCGCGTCAAGGGCGACGTCACGAAGCCGAAGACGTTCGCCGGCACGATGCGCGGCTGCGACGCGGTGATCCACCTCGTCGGCATCATCGACGAGAAGCCGGCGCAGGGCGTGACGTTCGAGGCCATCCACTACGAGGGCACCAAGCACGTGGTGGACGAAGCCATGGAGGCGGGCGTCGAGCGCTTCATCCAGATGAGCGCGAATGGCGCCGCGCCGGACGGCGTCTCGCGCTACCAGACCACGAAGTGGAAGGCCGAGGAGTACGTCAAGCAGGCCGACTTCCGGCACTGGACCATCTTCCGGCCGTCCATCGTCTTCGGCGACCCCGGCCCGGAGCGCGTCGAGTTCGCGACGCGGCTGGCGCAGCAGCTCGTCAAGCCCTTCCCCATCCTCCCGATCTTCGGCGACGGCCAGTACGAGCTTCAGCCCGTCTCGGTAGAGGAGGTCGCCGCGGCCTTCGTGCAGGCCCTCACGAACGAGGCCGCCGCCGGGGAGACGTACTGCACGGCGGGCCACGAAGCCTATCCCTACACGGAGATCCTGGACCGGATCGCGCGCGGGCTGGGGCTGGAGCCGAAACCCAAGATCCCGCAGCCGGTGTGGATGGCCCGCGCCGGCGTCAACACGCTGGGCCGCCTCGGCCTGCTCCCCATCTCGCCGGACCAGTTCGAGATGCTCCTCCAGGGCAACACCTGCGACGAGGCCGCTTTTTACCGGGACTTCGACGTGACCTTCAAGCCGTTCTCGCCGGAGAATCTGGGGTATTTGAGGGACTAGGGACCAGGGACTGGCCACTGGGGAGCGGCCCCTGGTGGCCAGTCGCCAGTCCCTAGTCGTTCAGACGCACCGTCAGGTGGAGGCCGAAGACGGCGTCGTAGAGGGCGCGCAGGTCGCCGTCGAGCGGGAGGTGGAGGAGCAGGCCCGGGTAGAACCGGCCGGCGGCGGCGAAGGCGGA
>JAWWAN010000137.1:0-8072 GCA_033721675.1 Rhodothermales bacterium
GAGCGCACGATCACGGTCAACGGCTTCTCGAAGGCGTACGCCATGACCGGCTGGCGGCTGGGCTACCTCGCCGCCGCGCCCGAAGTCGCGAAGGCGTGCGCCAAGATCCAGGGGCAGACCACGAGCGCGCCCTCGACGATCTCGCAGAAGGCCGGCATCGCCGCGCTGGCGATGGACCTGGAGCCCGTCCGCGCGATGGTGGCGGCCTTCCGGCAGCGGCGCGACTACGTCCTGGGCCGCCTCCGGCAGCTCGACGGCGTGCGGTGCCCCACGCCCGAGGGTGCCTTCTACCTCTTCCCCCAGGTCGCCCACTACTACGGCGCCACCGCGCCGTCGGGCCGGGCCATCGGCGGCAGCCAGGATCTGTGTTTCTACCTGCTGGAGGAGCACGACGTGGCGCTCGTCCCCGGAGATGCCTTCGGGGATCCCGCGGGCCTCCGTCTCTCCTATGCCGCGTCGATGGCCGACCTCGAAACCGCCCTGGACCGCATCGAGCGCGGCCTGGCGGCCCTGGCGTGAGATGGGCCGTCTCCCGCGTTCTGCTTTGCTACGTGCCGGGAGGGAGACGAAACCGGAACCAGGAATCCTGAATCATGACGCACGCTGGCGCGTAGAGACCTGCCCGCCCCCGGCGTCATTCACCTGAGCGAGAGGAGTCTTCGTGGAGCCGAGTTTTTCCCTGGGCCGGGCCGCCGCCGCGGAGGAGGCGCGGCGCAGCGTGCTGGCGAACTATGCCGCCGCGCCCGCGCGCGACCGCTACTGGCTGCACGCCCTGCTGTTCGTCCTCACCCTCGCCTCGACGGCCTTCACCGCCGGGCAGTTCGGGCGCGACCTTCTGTGGCAGGACGCCGAGGCGCTCTTCAACCTCTTCGGCTTCCCGGTCACGTGGCCCTTCCTGGCGGACGGCCTCCGCTTCGGCGTCTCCCTCCTGCTGTTCCTGACGGTCCACGAGTTCGGGCATTACTTCGCGGCGAGGTGGCACGGCGTCTCGACCTCGCTCCCCTACTACATCCCCTCGCCGCTGATCGGCATCGGAACGCTGGGCGCCGTCATCCGCATCCGCGAGCCCGTGCCGAGCCTGCGCAAGCTCTTCGACATCGGCGTGGCCGGGCCGCTGGCGGGCTTCGTCGTGGCCCTCGGCGTGCTCGTCTATGCGCTCGCCACCCTCCCGCCGCCTACCTACCTGTTCGACCTGAGCGGGCACGAGGCGCTCAAGGCATACATCCTGGAGCAGGGCACCTTCCCGCCCGCCATGCTCGACGCCGACGACCCCGCGATGGCCGGGCCGCGCCTCGTCGTCGGGCAGACCCTGCTCTACTGGCTGATGACGCAGTTCGCCGCCGGCGTGCCGCCGATGTACGAGATGTACCACTACCCGGTGCTCTTCGCCGGATGGCTGGGGCTGTTCTTCACCGCGCTCAACCTGATGCCCGTGGGCCAGCTCGACGGCGGGCACATCCTCTACGCGCTCGTCGGGCCGCGCTGGCACGAGCGCCTGGCGCGCGGCTTCGTGGTGCTGCTGCTCGTCTCCACCGCCATCGGCACGGTCGATGGCGGCCTCGAGCTGCTGGGCGGGCTGGTCCCGGGGCTGGCACCCAGCGGGGTGGTGGCCGGGGCGGTGCCGTGGATCCTGCTGGCGGCCTTCCTCTACCTGATCCTCCGCCGCGTCTTCCCCGGCGACCTCCGCACCACGGTGGCCGCGATGGCCGGCATCATCGCCATCGCCGCGCTCGCGAAGGCCGCCGGCCCGCCCCTGACGGACTTCGGCTGGATGGGGTGGTGGCTCTGGTGCGGCCTGCTGGCCTATTTCATCCGGATCGAGCACCCGCCCGTGCTTTATTCCGCTCCGCTGACCCCCACCCGCCGCGCCCTGGGCATCCTCAGCCTGATTATTTTCATCCTCTGCTTCAGCATCCGCCCGCTCTACGTGGTATAGGGAGTGGACGGCCGCGCCGGGGATCCGGCGCCCGCTCATCCGCGCGTATCCTCATCCCCCACGCAGCTTCTCGCCGCCGCCTCTGATCGTTCGCTACCGATGACTGCGCGCCGCGCCCCCGGCCGAACCTGCCCCCGGCTCCAGCGTATCGCGTCCTTCGCCTTTCTCCTGCACGATCCGATGGACCGGCTTTGACCCTGCTCGCTTCTCGACGGGCCGCCCTGGGCGGCGTGCTGCTGCTGGCGGCCCTCGTGGCCGCCTGCGACACCGCCCCCGGCCCCGAACCGCTCGACCGGCGCCCGCCCACGCTCACCGACTTCGCGTTCGCCCCGCAGCGCGTGGTCTTCGGGCTGCTGCCGCCCGAGCAGATCGACGGCGACAGCGTGCGCATCCCCCTCTCGCTGGCCGTGACGGCCTCCAGCCCGGACGTGCCCATCGCCGAGGTGCGGTACGTGGTACAGGCGCCCGGCGGCCTCGCCGAGCCGCTGGCGACGGGCACGCTGCGCCCGACGGGCCAGAACCGCTACGAGGCCACCCGCACCGTCAGCCTCCCGGCCATCGAGCCCACCACCTACACCGTGCTCGTCTACGCCGTGGACCAGGCCGAGCGCTTGAGCGGCGAGGCGCGGGGGCAGCTCACCTACGTCCGCCAGTTCGAGCCCGGCAGCCCGCCCGTCATCGACGCCGTCGAGGCGCCGGACACCATCACGCGGCCCGCGCCGGGGGAGCCGGCCATTGCGCTTTCGATCGTTGCCGTCGTGAGCGATGCCGACGGGCTCGGGACCGTAGAAAAGGTGGAGTTCTGGAACGTCAATACGCCGAACCAGCGGATCCCCCTCTGCGACGACGGAGGGGGGCTGCCCTGCGGCCCCGCCTCCAGCAGCGGCGACGCGACGGCCGCCGACGGGCGCTACACGCAGACCGTCTTTCTCACGAGTGACAATGCGGCCGGCACCAATACCTTCGCCTTCCAGGCCACCGATCGCAGCGGCCTCACCAGCGCCGTCGTCGAAAAGACCATCACGGTGGAATGACGATGGAGGATGAAAACCGGATGCGTCCATCGTTCGCCCCTCGTCGTCCGTCCCCCAACCCGATGCGCATGAAGTATTTTCTCCTCGCGGGGCTCCTGCTGGGATCGCTGGCGTCGGCGGCGCAGGCGCAGCCGTTCGATGCGGCGAAGGCGGCGGACCTGCTGCCCTCGCCCGGCATCCTGCGCAACAGCATCTCCAACCTCCACGCCGAGGGCGACTCGCTATGGGTGGGGCCGTTCCTGAACCTGACGGCGGACGGCGGCCGGACGTGGCAGGTGGCCGATGCCGACTCGCTCGCCCAGTTCCGCAACCGCGTCTACTCCATCGACGCCGAGGGCGACGTCATCTGGGCGGGGCTGGGCGAGGCCGAGCGCCGCGAGATCGACGGCCAGAGCCAGACCGTGGACCTCGCGCGCGGCCTGCTCGTCTCCGAAGACGGCGGCCAGACGTGGCGCTACGTCTCGCCCCTGGCCCCTTCGGACAACGACCCTGAGACGACCGGCCTGCTCGACCTCCCCGACGACACCGTGACCGTCTACGGCGGCGTCCCGCTCCCCACCCTCGCCATCACCGTGCCGGAGACGAGCCCACCCTGGGACATCGACTTCGACCCCGCCACCGGGACGGTCTGGACGGCCAACCAGGTGGCCGGACTCCGGAAATCGACCGACGGCGGGAGGACGTGGCGCCGCGTCGTCCTCCCGCCGGACACCTCCGCCTTCCTCGCGCCCGAGCTGGGGTATCAGTTCCCGTTCTTCGTCCAGCCCAGCGGCATCCCGCTCGACCAGTTCGCCGGGCTCAATTTCCAGGTCTTCTCGGTGCTGGCCGAGGGGGGGCGCGTCTGGGCCGGGGCCGTCGGCGGCCTCAACGTCTCGGACGACGGCGGGACGTCCTGGCGGCACTTCGACGTAGACGACGGGCTGCCCGGCAACTGGGTGATCTCCGTCGAGGAGCAGCCGCTGGCGGGCGGCGGGTCCGTCGTCTGGGCCGCCACGTGGCCGGCCATCGGGCAGGCCGAGCGCTTCGGCGTCGTCTCCACCTCCGATGGCGGCGCGACCTTCCAGGCGGCGCTGGAGGGCGAGCGCGTCTACGACTTCGCCTTCCGCGGCCGCACGGTCTATGCCGCCGGCGAGAACGGCCTCTTCATCAGCGACGACGGCGGCGTCACCTGGCGCACCCTCCGCAGTTTCTTCGACGCCACCCAGCCCGACCGCACGTTCCGCCCCGGCGCCCGCATCTTCTCCGTCGCCACCACGCGCGACGCCCTCTGGGTGGGCACCGAGGACGGCCTCTTCCGCTCGACCAACGCGGGCGTGACCTGGCAGGGCTTCCGCGCCGAGGTGCCGCTCAGCCCGGACGACCTCCCGCCCGTCATCCCCGCCGAGGCCGTGCCGAAGGTGGAGGCCTATGCCTACCCGAACCCGTTCTCGCCCGCCGCCGACCGCTTCGTGCGCATCCGCTACCGGCTCGACGCCGACGCCACCGTCCGCCTCCGCATCTTCGACTTCGCCATGAACCTCGTGCGCGACCTCGGCGAGGAGGCCCGGCCGGCCGGCGAGCGCGAGGTCTCGTGGGACGGCACCGACGACCGGGGCGCGCGCGTCGCCAACGGTACGTATTTCTACGCCGTCGAGGCGGCCGGAGACACCTTCTGGGGCAAGATCCTGGTTCTGGAATGAAGAGGAGGTACGGGAAAAGGATCGCTGCCCTCGCCGTTCCCCGATGGCCGATCTCCACAGCCGAGCATGTTATGAAACGATGGTTGCTGATAGGAACGGTGCTGGCGCTTGGTGCGGGCGCGGCCCACGCGCAGGCGCCCGGCGCGTTCGCGCGGATGGGTTTCGGCGCGCGCGGGATGGCGATGAGCAACGCCCTCGTCGCCGATGCGTCCGGCGACGCGAGCCCATACTACAACCCGGCGCTGGCGCCCTTCACCGCCCGCCAGAACCTGGAGGCGACGGTCGCCTTCATGACGCTCGACCGCGAGCTGCAATTCCTCCAGTTCGCCGCGCCGCTGCGGCCCCGCGCCGGCATCGCCGCCGGCCTCGTCCACGCCGGCGTCTCCGGGATCGACGGGCGCGACGGCAGCGGCTATCACACGCAGGACTACTCGACCGACGAGTTCGCCGTCTTCGTCGCCTTCGGCCTTCGCGTCTCCGAGCGCGTCACCGTCGGCCTCGGCCTGCAGGGCTTCCGCACGGATCTCTTCGAGGGCGTCAGCCCCACCAACAGCATCGGCCTGGACCTCGGCCTGACGGTCCGCGCCACCGACGCCCTCCGCCTCGGCCTCGCCGTGGACGACCTGCTGGCTCGCTACTCGTGGGACACCTCGGACCGCTTCGGCAGCGCGGGCCGCACCACGTCGGATCGGTTCCCGGCACGCGTGCGGGCCGGCGCCACCTACCGGTTGCTGGGCGAGCAGCTGCTGGTGACGGCCGAGTACGAGTCCCGCTTCACGTCGTCCGAGGTGCGTCGGCGGTCCGTCGAGCTCTTCGGCTCCGTGCCGCGCGAGGTCGTGACCGCCGAGCGCCTGACGTTCCACGACAGCCGCCTGCGCGTCGGCGCCGAGTACCAGCCGATGGACGCCTTCGCCGTGCGCGCCGGCCTGGACCGCCTGCTGGCCGAGGAGATTGGCGGGGCGCGCCCGAGCGCCGGCTTCATGGCCGAGCAGGCTGTGGGCAGCCTCGTCGTGCGCGGCGAGTATGCCTTCGTCCTCGAACCCTATGCCCTGGGCACCCTCCACCTGGTCACGCTGCGGGTGTTTTTGTAGCGGGCACTGGGGACTGGGGATTAGTCACCAGGGTCTCCCGAACCTCCCCAGTCGCTAGTCCCTGGTGGCCAGTCCCCCCATCCTTTCGCTATGCGATTCCTGATACCGATACTGCTGTTGCTCGTGCTCGTGCTGCCCGCCCGGGCACAGGAGACGGGTCTGAACCTGCTGCGGGTGGGCGTCGATGCCGCCGCCGGGGCGATGGGGGATGCACGCGTCGCCTCCGCCGACGATGCCTTCGCGGCCTACTGGAACCCGGCCGGGCTGGCCGCCGGCACGCGCAACATGGCGGCCGTCTCGCACCGCATCTGGGTGGCGGATGTGCGGAGCTATGCCGTCGCGGGCCGCTTCCGTGCCGGCGAGAAGGGGGGGATCGGTCTTTCGGTGCTGGCGACCGATCTGGGCGACTTCGAGGCGCGTACGCAGCCGGGCGACCCGGACGGGTTCTTCAGCGTCTCGTCGCTGGCGGTGGGGGCCTCCTACGGGCGGCGGCTGGGGCCGCTGCGGGCCGGCCTCACGGGCCGCTACCTCTCCGAGCGCATCTTCGACGCGCGGGCCGACGGCTACGCGCTCGACGCCGGCCTCCAGATCGGCCTGCTCGGCGAGAAGCTGCTCCTGGGCGCTGCGCTCCAGAACCTCGGGTCGATGAGCGCGCTGGCCGTGGAAGCCACCGAGCTGCCGACGACGGTGCGGGCCGGCGCCGCGCTCTCGCCGCTGCGCCTGCTCACCGAAGATGGCGGCGAGGTGCTGCTCGACGTCCGCGTCGCCGCCGAGGTCTCCTACCTCACACCCACCGAGGAGGCGCGCGTCCACGGTGGCGCCGAGGCCACGTTGCTCGACCTCGTGACGCTGCGCGGCGGCTTCATCACGAACGATGCGCTCCGCGCCGCCACGTTCGGCGCCGGCCTCGCCGTGGGCGGCGTCGTATTCGACTATGCCTTCCTGCCCTTCGAGAGCGGCTTCGAGGGGCCGGGTCATCTGCTCACGTTGCACTACGCCTGGTAGACCCTGCTGCGTAACATCCTCGCCACGTACGCCGGGGCCGGTTGCGCCGGGGCGTGCCCCGCGCTTTATTCAGGGCAGCCGCCGATGCCCTGCATGGTGGCTCTACCTCTCGTCCATCAGACCCCCAGCGGACCATGGGAATCCTCGCGTGGATCGTGTTCGGCCTCATCGCCGGCGCCGTCGCCAAGTTCCTCATGCCGGGAAGCGACCCCGGCGGCATCATCATCACCATCCTCATCGGCATCGCCGGCGCGCTCGTCGGCGGCTTCCTCGGGAGTCTGCTGCTGGGCGTCGACGTGACGGGCTTCAACCTGCCGAGCCTGCTCATCGCCATCCTCGGCGCAGTGCTGTTGCTGTGGCTCTACCGGGTGTTCCGCCGCCGGAGCTAGCCGGCCTGGAACTGCTTCTTCGAGGGCGGCGCCGAGTGGCGCCGCCCTTTCTTGCTGGAAGCGGGCGCGGCCCCAGGCTCCCGATCCCTAGTCGCCAGCCCCCGGTCCCTCATCCCCTGCCCGGTACACGATCTGCCCATCCACCACGGTATAGCGCACCTCGGTATCGAGGACGGCGGCGGGGTCGATCTCCAGCAGGTTCTGCGAGAGCACGGCGAGGTCGGCCAGCATGCCGGGGGCGAGGGTGCCCTTGCGGCCCTCCTCGAAGCTCGCATAGGCGGCGTCTCGGGTATAGGCACGCAGGGCGTCTTCCATCGAGATCCGCTCCTCGGGGAACCAGCCCTCCGGCGGCTCGCCGGTGACGGTCTGCCGGGTGACGGCCGCGTAGAGGCCGAGCATCGGGTCGATGGGGTACTCGGAGGCCGAGGTGCCCGGCCAGTCTGACCCGAAGGCGAGGCGGGCGCCGCTCTCCCGGATGCTGCGGAAGGCGTAGGCTCCCCGGCTGCGCTCGGGCCCGATGCGCTCCTCCATCCAGCGCATGTCGTCGCTGAGGTGGTACGGCTGGACCTCGGCGACGACGCCGCGCGCGCCCAGCCGCGCGAAGTCGTCCGGGTGGATGACCTGGGCGTGGACGAGGCGGAAGCGGCGGTCACGGGGGCCGTTCTCGCGCTCCATCACGTCGAGGAAGTCGAGCAGGAGGGCGTTCGCCTCGTCACCGATCGCGTGGATGGTGAGCTGAAGGCCGGCGGCGTCGGCGGCCAGCAGCAGGTCGAGGAAGCGGGCGGGGTCGGGGTTGCCGTTCTCGTCCACCATCAGGCGGCGCCAGCGGCCCCGGTTGCTGGGGTCGTGGTCGTAGGGTTCGAAGAACCGGGCCGACGAGGTGCCCATGATGCCGTCGATGTGCCCTTTGAGGCCGCCCAGGCGGATCCAGGCGTCGC
>JAWWAN010000138.1:0-8058 GCA_033721675.1 Rhodothermales bacterium
CTTCGCATTCGTGCACCCGGATACCGTTCTCCTGCGGGGCTACGGCTATGCGGACCTCGCCACGCGCCGCCCCGTGGACCCGGCCACCACACTCTTTCAGGTGGCCTCCGTCTCGAAGCTGTTCACAGCCACCGCCGTGATGCTGCTGGCCGAGGAGGGCCGCGTGCGCCTCGACGCCGACGTGAACGACTACCTGGCGTCGCTCCAGGTAGAGGAGGCGTTCGGGGCGCCCGTCACCCTGGCCCATCTGCTGACGCACACGTCCGGGATCGAGGATCGCAACATCGGATACATGGCGCGCGACGCGGCCTCCGTGCAGCCGCTACGCGCCTACCTGGCCGAGCGGATGCCGGCGCGCGTCCACCCGCCGGGCACCGTCATCAGCTATTCCAACCACGGCTACGGGCTCGCCGGCCTCGTGGTGGAGGAGGTGACCGGGACGCCGTTCGCGGAGGCCGTCGCACGGCGCATCCTGCGCCCGCTGGGGATGCGCAGGAGCAGCTTCGCACTGCCCCTGCCGGACTCGCTGGCGCCCCACCTCGCCCTCGGGTATCGGTGGACGGGCGAGCAGCACGCGCCGGTCCCGCTGCTGTACCGCAACGTGCCGCCCGCCGGCGCGCTCTCCACCACCGCCGCCGACGTGGCCCGCTTCATGCAGGTGCACCTGCAGGGGGGGCGCTACCAGGGGAGCCGCCTGCTAGCGCCGGAGACGGTGCGGGCGATGCACCGGCAGCAGTTCACCCACCACGAGCGCCTCCCCGGCATGGCCTACGGCTTCATCGAGCAGCACGTCAACGGGCATCGCGCGCTCCAGCACGGCGGCGATGCCGCCGGATACCGCAGCCTGCTGTTCCTGCTGCCGGAGCAGAAAATGGGATTCTTCGTCGCCTACAATGCGTCGTCCTCCGCGCTGCGCGAAGAGCTGGTGGCCCGGTTCATGGATCGGTTCTTCCCGGTCTCCGCCCCGCCGTCGCTCACGCCGGAGGGCGCGACGGGTGCGGCGCCTTTTGCCGGTGCCTACCTGCTCCATCGATACGGGCGTGGCTCTGCGGAGAAGCTGTTCGCCGTCTTCAACGAATCGTTCTATGTGGGCTTCGATGCGGAGGGGTACCTCGTCACGCAGGGCGGGGAGCGGTGGGTGGAGGTGGCGCCGGGGCTGTTCCGGGCAGCTGAGGACGCCGCCTACCTCGCGTTCCGCACCGACGCGCGGGGGGCGCCCACGCATCTGTTCCGAAGCCGCGATCTGGGTGGGACCGTGCCGGCAGCCTACGAGAAGCTCGCGTGGTACGAGACGCAGACGTTCGCCAACGAGGTCTATCTGTCGTGGATCCCGTTCCTGCTCCTCACCTGGGTGGCGTGGCCGGTGGCCGCCGGCATCGGCGTCCTCCGGCGGCGATGGACGCGGCGGCCGCGTCCTCCCGCCACGGCCGGCAGGCGGGCGGCGCGATGGGTCGCCGCCTTCTTCGGCGTCGGAGCGATCTGGTTCGCGCTCGGGTTCATCCAGCCCGCGCTGCAGATGGTGGCCCGGGGCGGGGGCGACCTGCTGTACGGGATGCCGGACGCGATGGGCCGGCTGCTCTGGATCCCCGCCGTACAGGCCGGGTTGCTGGTGGCCCTGTTCGGCTTCACCGTCCAGGCGTGGCGCCGGTCGTACTGGTCGCTGGGATGGCGGCTCCACTACACCCTCTTCACCCTCGCCGCGCTGGCCTGGATGCTTTTTATCGTACAATACAATCTGCTCGGCGTTGCCGCCTGACGCCGCGCAGACCCCTCGAACGCCGCTTTCTCTCGATGGCCATGGATCCCCGACCCCCTCTGGCTGCCGCCGCCGAGCTCAACGCGCGGCTCTGGATCAATTGCCTTCAGGGGGTGCCGGCGGAGGTGGCATGGCAGCGCCCGAACACGTACACGAACAGCCTCGGCTTCGTCGCCCTCCATCTGCTCGACGCGCGCTACTTCCTGGCGGGCTACCTCGGCCTCTCGGTCGAGAATCCGTTTCAGGCGTCGCTCGCCGACGTGCAACGCATCGAGGATCTGCCGGAGACGGCGAAGGTGCCGCTGGAGGCACTCCGGGCGCCCTGGCGAGCCCTCTCGGAGCAGCTCGCAGAGCACGTGCCGGACGTCGAGGTGGCCGTGCTGGCAGCGCCGTCCTCGGTACGGTTCCCCACCGAGGACGGCAGCGTGCTCGGCGGCGCGCTGTTCCTGCTGCATCACGAGGCGTATCACATCGGCCAGATGGCGCTCCTGCGAAAGTTCTGGGGCCTGCCTGCCATGCGGTACGACCGACGGGCGTGAGGGGCCTCCCGAAGGACGATGGAGCACGGCGGCGGGGGCACGACAAGAATGCGTGCCGGGACCGGCGGCGAGGTCCTGCATGCGATGCACCGGGCCGATTCTCGACGAACCTTGGGGCCTCCGCCCGCGTACATAGTATCCACGCCTCGCCGTGCGACGCCGCACGCGACCGTCCGACTGTTCCATCAACGCGCCCACGCGCACCCTTTATGGCCAAGCAAGAACCCATCAAGCAGGAAGGAGTCGTCACCGAAGCCCTCCCGAACGCTCAGTTCCGCGTCGAGCTCGACAACGGACACACCATCCTCGGTCTGCTCTCGGGCAAGATGCGCAAGTTTTTCATTCGCATCCTCCCCGGAGACCGGGTCGACGTCGAGATGTCGCCCTATGATCTGACGAAGGGGCGCATCGTGTATCGGTACAAAGGGTAGCGCGCGGTGCGAGGCCGGGACCGCGCCCAATGCGGCGCCCGGCTCCCACGCTGCCCTCCTCGTCTGGCGCCGATCGTTGCCGGGGTATTGCTGCGTACCTCCCGGCCCGGGGGGCGCATGTCTGATGCGCTCGCATCACGGCCACCTGGGCACTATTTAAGCCCCGGGCTGGCCCGGCGAATCCCGCTCCGGCACCTATCGAAAGAGGCTTCGCCCTCTCGCGCCCTGAGCGCGAGGGGGCGGCTTGCTTTTGTCGCGGCCGTCCCGTTGCTTGCAGAGGAGACGCCACAGGCGGCCATCGCGACGCAGATTGATGCAGGATCAATGATCGCAGCGCGCTCGTGAGTGAGACCCGGCAGGTTGCATTTTTGGGGTCTTCTGCGTGTGCTGCCGAGCCTGGCATTCGTCGGTAGCCGGGCCGCGGGCCGCCGTGATACCTACCCAGCACAATGGAGGACTTTCCATGTCCAGCGATCTGCTGACCCCCGAGAATCTGTCCAAAGACGTCCTCAAGTCCATGTATGACGCCGCCTACATGGAGACCTCGTTCGACGATGACGGCGACCTCCGGGTGGAGGAAGGGGGGATCCGCTGCTTCGTGATGCCAAGCGACGACGGAGACCGCATCCAGCTGCTCTCGTTGTTCGGAGCCGACAGCAACGCGCGGCGGGAGGATCTGCTCGAGTTCGCCAACCGGGTCAACGCGGGCATCATCATCATCCGGGTCTCGATCCGGGGGAACGGGGGGATCGCTTTCGACTACGACATCCCTGTGCGGGGCGGGATCACCAAGCAGGCCGTGGTGCTGGCCACCAAACGCTTTCTGGCGATCCCCATCCCCGCGATTCGCCAGTACGGGAGCGACCTGGTCCAATAGCGGGCACGGCGAGGGTACGGGGCGTCGCCGTGCCGCCCCGTCGCTTTTTACCCGTGCTCGCTTAAGATGCCTGCACGGTCTGCGATACCATCGGAGAGATCCGGTATCGTGCATCGGCCGGTGCCCTCGCTCCCGTTCGTACCCGGTCCCCAACGGGTATCTGCTCCCCAACCGCGTTCGTGTCGCCGGGGGAGCGAGCGGTTCAGCGGTGACGTGATGCACGTTCGGAATCGGGAGCACTTCGCTGCCGGGCAGTAGGCTCGTCCCCGAGCCCTGCTCGATCCCCCAAGCCAAGTCCGCCGATCCCGGCGCCTGCGTCGTGGAAACCGAATCCCTCAGCCAGTACGTGCGGGTGGCCCTGTGTGTCATCGCGGGTCTGCTCACGCTCAACGCGCTCGTCGTAGGAGGGCTCGCGCCCTTCGCGTATTGCGCCTTCTCCCTCCTCACGGCGGCCCTCTATTGCCGCCTTCACGCCGAGCGGTACGGCCCGCTGCTCCTCTTCAGCGCCGACGTCCCCGATCCGTGCATGACGTTCATGGAGCGTGCCCAGATAGATCGGGCGCCGGGCGTCCGCTACCACCGGGACGCCGACGCCGAGCTGGTCCGGCTGCTGGAAGAGCTGCGCGCGAGCCCCGCCAGCGTACGGATCGACTACGGAGATCCGACCTCCAGCGCCGTCTATCAGAGCACGTCGGGGCTGGTCCGGACGGCCACATGGGGCGAGGCCGAGATCCCCGTCCTCGTGCAGCCCGGTGGCCAGCGGAGCGAGCCCATCCGGGATCACCGCATCGTCTGCGTGGCGGATGCGCGCACGGGGGGGATCCTCTACCGCTGCGCCCGGCGGCCGGCCCCGGCACGCTATCCTGCCGGCATGCTCCAGACGCTGGCGGTGCACTGAGCGGAGGCGTCGGCGTGCCCTCCGGGGTTGCCTCGCTGCTGCGCGGCGTCTACCTTGCCGGCGGCGCCGCCCCGTGCGGTACCGGCCCGTTGCCGCCCGCCACGCCCCCATGGACGCTGCCTACCGCGACGACCTCGCCTACATCCACGACGTCGGCTTCGCGCACCACGCGGAGGCGATGACGCCGGCGGTGCTGGCGCTGCTCGAACGGCATGGCCTGGAGGGCGGGTGCGTCGTGGACCTCGGCTGCGGGAGCGGGCGCTTCGCCCGCGCCCTCGCTGACGCCGGCTACGAAGCCGTCGGGGTCGATCTCTCGCCTTCGATGGTGGCGCGGGCGCGGGCGCGCGTGCCGGAGGGGCGGTTCATCATCGGGTCGTTCTTCGACGCCGACCTGCCGCCGTGCGCCGCCGTGACCGCGCAGGGGGAGGTATTCAACTATGCCTTCGACCCGCGCAACGGTCTCGATGCCCTGCGCGCGTTGTTCCGGCGCGTCCACGCCGCGCTGCGCCCCGGTGGTCTGTTTCTGTTCGACCTCGCGGTGCCCGGCCGTGGGGCCGGCCCGCCGAAGCGCTTCTGGACCGGGCCGGACTGGGCCGTCCTGGTGGAGATCGACGAGACGGACGGCGTCCTCCTGCGCCGGATCACCAGCTTCCGCGCGGTGGATGGCGTCTACCGCCGCAGCGACGAGGTGCACCGCCAGAGGCTCTACCCGAGCCGGGCGGTGGCGGAGACCTTGCGGGCAGTGGGTTTCCGCGCGCGGATCGTCCGCCGTTTCGGCTCGTACCGGTTGCCACGCGGCCTCGCCGGCTTCATCGCCCGCCGCTCCTAACCACCCGCCCTGCGCACGCCATGCCTTCTTCCGTGACGAAACCGCTGACGGGCCGGGTGGCCGTCGTCGCCGGCGCCACCCGGGGTGCCGGGCGCGGGATTGCCTGCGCGCTCGGCGAGGCGGGGGCGACGGTGTACTGCACCGGCCGCAGCATCCGCGGCGCTCCGGCCACGCCGGGCCGGCCGGAGACCATCGACGAGACTGCCGCGATGGTGGCCGAGCGGGGCGGCGTCGGGATCGCCGTCCGGGTCGATCATCTCGACGAAGAGGCCGTGATCGCGCTCTTCGAGCAGGTGCAGGCGGAACAGGGCCGCCTCGATGTGCTCGTCAATGACGTCTGGGGCGGCGATGCACTGACCGACTGGGGCACGCCCTTCTGGCAGCTCGACGTGCAGGACGGGCTGCAGTTGCTGCGGCAGGCCGTCTTCTCCCACGTCCTCACGAGCCGCTACGGAGTCCCGATGATGGTGGCGCAGGGCCAGGGCCTGGTCATCGAAATCACCGACGGCGACGCGTCGACGAACCGGCACTATCGGGGGCATCTCTTCTATGACCTCGCCAAGATTTCGGCGATGCGATTGGCGTTCGGGATGGCCGAGGAGCTGAAACCGCACGGGGTAGCCGCCCTGGCGCTCACGCCTGGCTTTCTCCGCTCCGAGGCGATGCTCGATCACTTCGGCGTCACCGAGGCCACGTGGCGCGACGCCGTCGAGAAGGACCCCCACTTCATCGCATCCGAGACGCCGCTCTACGTGGGCCGTGCCGTGGCCGCCCTCGCCGCTGATCCCGACGTGCTGGAACAGACCGGCCAGGCGACCTCGTCGTGGGCGTGCGCGCGCCGCTACGGATTCACGGATGCCGACGGACGCCGGCCCGACTGGGGCCGCTACCTCGAAGAGCACTTCCCCCACCTCGCGTGAATACGCTCGCCGACCATCTCGCTGCGCTCGTTCCCCCGGATCCGCAATTCCGCACGCACGACGAGGTGAAGGAGGCGATCCGGAAGGTGTGCGCCGAAGACCCGGGCCGGGCCGCGTTCCACGAGCTCGGGCGGAGCGAGGAAGGGCGGCCGCTCTACGGCGTCGTGCTCGGCACCGGCCCTCGCACGGTCAGCCTGATCGCCGGCAACCACGCCGATGAACCGGTCGGGCCGGAGACGTTGCGGGCCTTCGTGCTCGGTGCACCGCGCCGGGCTGCGCTGGCGCCGCTCCTCGCCCGCTATCGCTTCGTCGTCGTCCCGCACACCAACCCGGACGGCGAGGTGCGGAACCGGGCGTGGATGGTTCGATGGCCGGACCTCGGGGCCTTCCTGCGCTACGCAGACCGGGAGCCGCCCGGGCGCGACCTCGAGTTCGGCTTCCCGGCGATGCGGCCGGAAAACCGGGCCGTCGCGGCCTTCCTACGGGCGCATGCCCCCGTGGCGCTGCACATGAGCCTGCACGGCATGGCGTTCGCCGAGGGCGGAATGCTGCTCATCGAACGGCACTGGTGCGGGGCACGGACCGAGCCGTTGCGGGCACGGTTCGCGACGACCATCCAGGCCGCCGGTCTCACCCTGCACGATCACAATCGAAGAGGGGAGAAGGGATTCTTCTACATCGAGCCCGGATTCACGACGACCCCGGAGGGGGCGGCGATGCGTGCTCACTTCCTGGCACGGGGCGAGCCTGCGATGGCGAATCGCTTCCACGACAGCTCGATGGAATTCGTACGAAGCCTCGGCGGCGATCCGCTGTGCCTCGTCACCGAGCTGCCGTTGTTCGTCATCCCTTCGGCAACGAACAGAGCGCCGGGCGTGCCGGCGAACTATCTCGCGTTCAAGGAGCGCCTTGCCGAATTGCGCCTGCGGACGGGCTTCGGAGACGACCCGGTGGAGGGGTTGCAACGCTTCGCACCGACGCCCCTCGCGCTCCGAACCGCGATGGAGATCCAGCTTCGAACGATCGCGTATGGTCTGGAAGCGCTCCCGGAAGCGCTTCCCTGAGAAAGGGCAAGGCCGAAGATGATATAATTTCTGTTAAGTCTCTGTTTTGGAAGCGCTTGTTTAGCAAACGCTCATTGGAGGCGAATCGACGAGGTCGTAATATGAGGCCGCACGGGTGCTGCACCCGAGGTTCTGCCCGTGCTGAGTGCGACATCGACATTCCGTCATACCGACCTGAGGTACCGTACCATGATCGACAAGAAAGTCAGCCCCAAGGGCAAATCCGTCCGCGTCACGTTCGCGCTTCCGGCCGAGGTGGCCGAGGCCAACGCCACCATCGTCGGCAACTTCAACGACTGGGATGCGGCCAAGCACCCCATGAAGTTCGACAAGAAGAAGGGCGTCTGGACGAAGAGCGTCTCGTTCAAGCCCGGCGAGACGGTCGAGTTTCGCTACTTCGTCGACGAGCAGAAGTGGCTCAACGACGAAGACGCCGACCGCAGCGTCGCTACGCCGTTCTTCAGCGAGAACAGCGTGCTGGAGCTCTAAGGCTATCGCGCCCAACCCGAAGCATCGCGCTTCCTGCATCGAGAGGCCGTCCGGTGAACCGGGCGGCCTCTCGTGGTGTTGGTGCCTCTGCCCCTTCCCGCGATCCGACCCTGACGGCATGCCCCGCTCTCCCGACGCAGACACCGTGCTCCTGGTGGGCCGAAAGCCCGTTCTCGAAGCGCTTGGCCGCGAGGCGGGCCGCCTCGAAAAAGTGATGCTCCAGAAGGGCGCGCGCGGGCTCGACGCGCTTCGGCA
>JAWWAN010000139.1:0-8044 GCA_033721675.1 Rhodothermales bacterium
GGCATCGGCGTGACGGCCTCCTCGGTGCGCATCACGCCGTAGATAATCCACGGCTGGCGGCCCACTTCCGTCACGAACCAGCCCGCCTCGATGGCGATGAAGCCGAGCGGCCCGCAGACGACGAGCGCCCGCAGCAGCGCCGTCCCGTCCGGCAGCCGGCGGCGGCGGATCCACAGGACGGCGGCCCAGAGCGCCACGGCCAGCATCACCATGCCGCAGACGATCATCAGGTCGAAGGCCCAGTGGACGATCCGCACGTTCGGCCACTCGTCGCGGGGGATCGCTTCGAGCCCCGTCACCTCGGCGTCGACGTCGCCGTGGGCGAGCAGGCTGAGGGCGCCCGGAATCTCGATGGCGTAGCGCGTCTCCATGGCCTCGTCGTCCGGGATGCCCCCCAGGACGAGGGGGGCGCGGGCCTCGGTGCGGTAGTGCCCCTCCATCGCGGCAAACTTGGCCGGCTGGTACTGGGCCACCCACTTCGCCGAGATATCGCCGCTGACGATCTGGAGGGGGATGGTGACGACGGCGAGGGCGAGGGCAACGCCGAGCGCGCGCCGGTGGAAGACGCTCGTGCGATCCCGCAGGAGAAAGTAGGCATGGACGGCCGCCACGGCGAAGCCCGTCGCCACGTAGGCGGCGAGCGTCATGTGGAGCACCTGCTGGAACGCCGCCGGGTTGAGCATCGCCGCGACGGGGTCGATGTTCACCGGGCCGTCCGGGGTCATCTCGAAGCCGGTGGGCGCGTTCATCCAGGCGTTGGCCGTCACGACGAAGACGCCCGAGAGCATGCCGCTGAGGGCCACCATCACGCCGGCCAGCCAGTGCGCGAGGGGCGGGACGCGGTCCCACGCGTAGAGGTAGATGCCGAGGAAGATGGCCTCGGTGAAGAACGCCAGCCCTTCGAGCGAGAACGGCATCCCGATGATGCCGCCGGCGTAGGCCATGAAGCCCGGCCAGAGCAGCCCCAGCTCGAACGAGAGCACCGTGCCCGAGACGGCGCCGACGGCGAAGAGGATGGCCGTGCCCTTCGCCCAGCGCTTGGCGAGGTCGAGGTAGACGGGCTCCTTCGTGCGCAGATAGCGTCCTTCGGCGATCGCCATCAACAGCGGCATCCCGATGCCGACGGCGGCGAAGACGATGTGGAACGCCAGCGACAGGGCCATCTGCGCGCGGGCAAACAACAGGTCGCTCATGCCATGCACCTCCCTGCTGATCGAGGGGTCACACCGGCGATCGTACGAGGCCCGGGCGGCCCGGTGCACCTGCCTGTACTCATTTCGTGTGAAGACGGCGCAGGGCCTCTCCGGCGCCCCGGTTCAGCTTATCCGAACTCGGGCTCGTGCAGGGTCAGGTCGAGGTCGGCCACGGCGCCGTGCAGGTGGGCCTGCGCGTCTTTGATGGCCTGGTTGTAGACGCTCGGCGCGATCTCTCTCAGGACGAACTCCAGGAGGAACGACGCCTGGAGATCCCCGATCTCTTCGTCCCGTTCGTCGAGGAAATAGCGTTTGATCCGCTCGATGATTTCGTGCGTCGCCGCGTCCGGGAGGGTGATGGCCATGGCGTCGGAGAACAGGTAAGCAAGAGGATAGTGCCGTCTGCGCGTAAGATAGCCCGGCGGGAAACCGGCGGCAACGCGCGCCCTCCCCGCAGGGATCACGCTCCGGGAGCGGCCAGGGCCTGCGCGGGTTCTGCGGGCCGCCTGCGCCGCAGCATCGCCCCGCTCACGGCGGCGACCAGCAGGAGCGGCAGCCCGACGTCGATGAGCAGCCCCACGAGGCCCGCCATCTCGATCACCGGCGGACCGCTTTCCGGGACCAGCAGCGCCGCTCCCAGCGGCCCGCCTGAGAAAACGACGTACGAGATCCCGTTCCAGCCCAGGTGCAGCCCGATCGGGGCCGCGACGGAGCCCGTACCGGCGAACGCGAGCGCGAACATCAGCCCGAACATGCCGGTGAAGAGAAAGACGAACCCCATCATGACCGGGCTACCGAAGACGCCGTACGAGAACCAGTGGTAGACCCCGAAGGCCGCTCCGCTCAGCAGCACGCCGCGCCGGGCGCCGAGCCACCGGATGGCCTGGTAGAGCAGGTACCCCCGGAAGAGCAGTTCCTCGTAGAGCACCGAGTTCGTGTTCCAGCGCAGATGCTCCAGCAGCAAACCCGCGTCGAAGGCCGGGTTGACGTCCCACGCGACACCCGCGGCCATCGAGCGCCCCACCTGCTGTAGCGCCGCCACCGCGCCGGCAGCGGCAAACCCGGCGGCGAACTCGGCGAGCCGAGACGCGGGCGCATCGACCCCGATGGCCCCGAGCCCTTTGCCTTCAAGCTTCAGAAGAATCCACGAGACGGCGAGGAGAATCGGACCGATCATGCCGGAGAGGACGAGGGGAAAAGCAGCGAAGAGAAGGACGCGCCCGTTCCGGGAGCCGGGCCGCCGGTACGGCCGGACTTTGCCGCAGGTTGCACCGTGCGCGGCCCGCTACGCGCTGTCGTCCTCGGGGGCATCGTGGTGCGCGGGGAGCGTGACGACGAAGCGGGCGCCCTCGCCCGGGGTGCCGTGCGCGGCGATGGTGCCGCCGTGGCGCTCGGCGATGCGGCGGCAGAGCGCCAGCCCGATGCCCGTGCCCGGGTACTTGCTCCGCCCATGGAGCCGCTGGAACGGCGAGAAGATACGGTCCGCGTATTTCGGCGCGAAGCCGATGCCGTTGTCCTCTACGGACAGCTGTACCAGCGCCGCCTCGCCCGCCGCCTCCACCTGGCCGGAGATGTGCACCACCGGCGGCTCGTCGGCCTTGCGAAACTTGATCGCGTTGCCGATCAGGTTCTGGAAGAGCTGCCGCATCTGCACCGGGTCGGCCTCCAGCGTGGGCAGCGGCGCGACCTCGACGCGGGCGCCGGACTCCTGCACCTGCACTTCGAGGTCCGAGAGGACGCCCTCGATGATCTCGTTCAGGTCGACCTCCTCGAAGGCGCGGCCCTGGGTGGCGATGCGCGAGAAGGCGAGGAGATCCGTGATGAGGCTGGTCATCCGGAGCGCCGCGTTCTGCATGCGGTCCAGGTAGAAGCGGCCGTTCTCGTCGAGGCGGTCGTCGAAGTCGGCGCGCATCAGGTCTGAGAAGGCGCTGATCTTGCGGAGCGGCTCCTGGAGGTCGTGCGAGGCGGCGTAGGCGAAGTCCTGCAGCTCGCGGTTGCGCTGGCGCAGGCGCGTGTTGGCCCGTTCGAGTTCGTGCTCGGCGCGCTTACGCTCGCCCACTTCGAGGGTGAGGCGGGCGTTGGCGGCTTCGAGGGCGAGGGTGCGCTCGACCACGCGCTGCTCCAGCGTCTCGTTAAGCTCGCGCACCTGCCGCTCGGCCCGGTACCGCTCGATGGCGATGGAGGCCGTACGGGACATGATCGAGACGAGCCGCTCGTGCTCGGCCGCCGGCTCGGTGGGGTGGCGGTAGTAGAGCGCGAACGTGCCGAGGACGTCGCCCTGCGTGGCGAGGATCGGCGTGGACCAGCAGGCCCGCAGGTCGTGTTCGAGCGCGAGGTCCTTGAAGTCCTTCCAGAGCGGATCCTCTGCGATGTCCACCACCACGACGGGTTCACCGCGGAAGGCCGCCGTGCCGCACGAGCCCACCTGGTCCCCGATCTCGACCCCGTCGATGGCCTGGTTGTAGGCGTCGGGGAGGCTGGGCGCGGCGCCGTGGCGGAGGTGGCGTCCGTCTTCGTCGAGCAGGAGGATAGAGGCCAGGATCTCGCCTGGCGCCTGTTCCTCGATCACCGTCACCAGCTGCTCCAGCACGGCCGCGAGGGGCTGTCCCTGCGCGATCAACTCGAGGGCCTGCTTCTGCCCGCTCACGAGCGCCTCGGCCCGCTTCCGCTCGGCGAGCTCGCGCCGGGCCTGGTCGTAGAGGCCGGCGTTCTCGACGGCGATGGCCGCCTGCGCGGCGATGCCCTGCACCGCCACCTCCGAGTGCTCGGTGAAGACGCCGACCTCGGAGTGCCCGAAGAAGAGCCCGCCGATGACGGTGTCGTCCCGCCCCACGACGGGCACGGCGAGGTAGCTGCGCACCGGGAGGTGCCCCTCCGGCATGCCCTCGAACGGTGGGTTCTGGCCGTACCGGGGGTCCTGCGTGACGTCGTCGAGGCGGACGACGCCCTCGCCGGTGAAGGTGGGCGAGAAGATGGCCGTGTTGCGCGGCATGGGGAAGCGAGAGAAAGCCTTGTGCGGCGCACCGGAGAGGGCGTAGAGCATGTATGCCTCGCCCCGCTCGTTGATGACGTTGTAGAAGAACGCCCCGAACTGGGCGCCGCTGAGCTCGGTGCCGGCATCAGTGACGGCCTGCACCAGCTTGTCCAGGTCCAGCTCGGCCGCCAGCGAGCGGTTGATCCGGTTGACGGTCTCCAGCGTGCGCGTCTTCTCACGTACCGCCGCCTCGATGCCCTTCAGCTCGGTGACGTCGATGAGGACGTTGACCGCCCCGACGAGCGCCCCAGACGCATCGAGGAGGGGCTCGGGGTAGGCCAGCACGTGGGCCCGCGAGCCGTCCGGCCGCTCGATGAGGACTTCCTGGTCCCGCAGCCCGCGCTGCTCCCGAAGCGCGATCGCCATCGGGCACGCGTCGAGCGGGAGCGGCGTGCCGTCCGGCTCGAAGAGGCGCACCGCACCACTCCACCGCTCCTCGCCGATGACCGGTTCGCGCCCCCAGAGCTCGACGGCGCGGTCGTTGTAGAGCGTGATGCGGCCTTCGGCATCGGTGGTGTAGAGCGCCGCCGGCGAGGTGAAGACGAGCTGGCGGAAGAGTTCCATGCTGTCGCGCAGCTCCTGCTCGGCCCGCTTGTTGTCGCTGATGTCGGTGTTGGTGCCGAACCAGCTGACGGTCTGGCCCGCGTCGTCGCGCACGGGCATGGCGCGGCCGAGGTGCCAGCGGTAGGCGCCGTCGGCGCGGCGCAGGCGGAACTCGACTTCGTAGGGGGTGCCGTTCTCGAGCGAATCGGCCCACCGCGCAATCGTGGGGTCGCGGTCGTCCGGGTGCACCAGGTCGATCCAGCCGTCGCCGACGATGACGTCGCGGCTGCGGCCGAAGTAGCGGACCACCTGGTCGCTGACGTAGGTCAGCTGGCCGCCGGCGTCGGCGGTCCAGACCTGCTGGGGGATGGTCTCGGCGAGGGTGCGGAAGCGTTCTTCGTTGTGGCGCAATGCGGCCTCGGCGCGCTTCCGGTCCGTGTTGTCGAGGAGGGAGACCAGCACGCGGCTGTAGTCGCCGGTCTCGACGGGGAAGGCCATGGTGAAGACCACGTCCAGGCGCTCGCCCTGCAGCGTTTTCAGCGGCGCTTCGGAGGCGAGGAACGGCTGCCCGGTGGCCAGCGCCAGCAGCTCCTCGCGGAACGCGTCCAGCGTCTCGGGGAGGAAGATCGTGTGCAGGGAGGCCAGCATCTCCTCCTTGCTCTCCGCCCCGAAGAGCCGGACGGTGGCCTCGTTGACGTCGAGGATCTTGACCATACCGATGGCCCGCTCGACGAACTCCGGGTGCTCGTCCAGGTAGCGCGCGAAGTCCGTCACGCCGTCGGCCCGCAGGGCGTCGACGGCCGCCTTGACTTCGGAGAAGTCTTCGACCCAGATGGAGACCGCGGCGGACTCGAAGATGGACCAGTACCGGCGTTCGCTCTCGCGGAGGGCTTCTTCGGCGCGCTTGCGCCCGGTGATGTCCATGCAGATGCCGGCCATCTGCACGGCCTCGCCGTCCTCGAAGACCACGGTGCCCTTGCCCTCGACCCAGACCGTGCCCTCGGCGCCCTCCTTCGGAGCCAGCCGGTATTCCACGTAGTAGTCGCCGCCGCGTTCGATGGCGTGCTCGATCTGCTCGCGCACGTAGGCGCGGTCTTCCGGCAGCACGTCCTCCAGAAACGCCTCGAAGGTGCCGTCGAACGCGCCGGGCTCCATCCGGTGGATGGCTTCCAGGTTGTCTGACCACTCGACGGCGCCGGTGCGGAGGTCGAAGTTCCAGGTGCCCACGCGGGCGGCGTCGAGCGTGAAGCGGAGCATCTGCTCGCTCTCGCGGAGAGCAGCCTGGGCGCGCCGCCGCTCGGCGATCTCGCTCTGGGCTTCGCGGTAGAGGCGCGCGTTGTCCACGGCGAGGCCGCAGCGGCGGGCCAGCTCCTCGGCGAGCGCGAGGTCGTCCGGCGTGAACTGCCGTTGGCCTTCCTCCATCACCAGCGTGAGCGCCCCGCAGGCACGGCCGCGTGCCATCAGCGGCACGACCATCGCCGAGCGCAGCCCGAGGCCGTCGAGGATCCGCAGGTGCTCCTCGTCCTGGGCCGCCGCGCGCAGCAGCGCCGCGTCGATCTCGGGCGTGAACTCGCTTTCGCCGGTGCGGATCACGTGGGGCACCCCGTGCAGCGCATCCGGCGGCGTCGGATACCGCTCCTGCAGGCTGTGCGCGAGCGCGACCTTGTCCGGGTCCGTATGCGCCACCGCCACCTGCCGGATGGTACCGTCGGCGTCCTGGATGGCGAGGGCGCACCAGTCGGCGAGGGCCGGAACGGCGAGGTCGGCGACGGCCTGGAGCGTGGCCTCGTAGTCGAGCGCGTCGGCGAGGGCCGTGCCGGCCTCGGCCAGCAAGCGGGTTCGCTGCTCGCCTCGCTTGCGCTCGGTGACGTCGCGCACGACGGCCAGGCGGCCCGTCTCGCGGCCCTCCTCGTCGGTGAGCACGCTGACGTTGAAGTCGGCGAAAAGCTCCTGCCCGTCCTTCCGGACGATCACGACCTCGCCGCGCCAGCTTCCGCCTTCGCCGAGGGCGGCGGCGCTGCGGTCCGCATCGCCCGGGTCGAGCCAGCGGAAGTCGTAGAGTTCTTTGTAGGGCCGCCCCACGGCCTCGTCTACCTGTACGCCGATCAGCTCGGCGAACGGTTCGTTCAGGTAGGTCACGCGCCGCTCGGGGGTGGGGTCATAGGCGATGACGCCGTCGTTGATCTGGGTGAGGATGCCGGCCTGGAACCGGTTGCGGTCCTCGGCCTTCCGCCGCTCCGAGACGTCGGTCACCGAGGCGAGGAACCCATCCACGGCCCCATCAGCCCCGAGGAGGGGCGAGACCTTGACGAGCACCTCGAAGCGCGCGCCGCCTTTCCGCATGAAGCACAGCTCGAAGCCGGCGGCCGGCGCCTCGCCGCGCAGCGTGGCTTCCAGCGCGGCCTGGATGGCCTCGTATTCTTCGGGCGGCCAGTAGGCGAAGGGCGCCTGCTGCCCGATCAGCTCGTCTTCGGTAAACCCGACCATCTCGCAGAAGGCCGGGTTGACGTAGATCTGCCGGCCGGCGGGGTCGGTGGCGGCGACGCCGGACGGCATCGAGGCCTCGATGGCCTGGCGGAAGGTGTACTCGCTCCGCAGTTGCTCCTCGGCCTCCTTGCGGCTCGTGATGTTTCGCACGATGGCCTGCCAGCGCCCGTCCGGGAGGATCTTGGCGCTGATCTCGACGGGCACGTGGGTGCCGTCCTTGCGGAGCATCACCCACTCTTCGATCTCCGCCCCCCCCGAATCGCGGAGCCGCTCGCGGGCCTGCGCCAGGTGCGCGTGCTCGTCCGGCGGCAGCACGTCCGTGATCGCCGTGCCGATCAGCTCCTCCCGCTCGTACCCGAGGAGCCGGCAGGCCCCGGTGTTGACCTCGACGTAGCGGCCGTCGAGGTCGGCCACGAAGATGGCGTCGGAGGCCTGCTCGACGAGGAGGCGGTAGCGCTCCTCGCTGGCGCGCAGGGCGGCCTCGGCCTGCTCCCGCGCGATGGCCTCGCCGAGCACATTCGCGACGGCCTGGATGAAGTGGACGTCGTCGTCGGTGAAGCGCACGTGCCGGCGGGTATGGGCGCCGAGCACGCCGTAGGGCGCGCCCTCGCCGCCGGTGATGACCACGCTGAGCCCGCTCACCACGCCATGCTCGCGCAGCAGCGGCGGCCCGCTGAACCGCGTCTCGGTGCGGAGGTCATCGACCACCACGGGCTCGTCCTCCTCCAGCGTGTAACCCGCCTGCGAATCCCGTGTGACCCCGACGACGGCCTCGCCGACGAGCCCC